>JAEZDX010000187.1 GCA_023417975.1 Bacillota bacterium | reverse complement strand
TTAAGAACAGAAGCTTCTGCTCGCTTTGAAAAAGAAATTGATCCTAACATTGTTCAAACAGCTATGGATAGAGCTTGTGCCCTAGTTGAACAATTAAATGCAGGTAAAATTGTAAACGGCTCTATTGATATATATAAGAAGCCAAAAGAAGAAAAGTATATGACAGTAGACAGTAAGTGGATAAATAAGTTTCTTGGTACAGAACTTTCTGCATATGAAATGAAGGATTATCTTGACAGACTTGAACTAAAGACTGAAACACAAGATGAACTTCTAAATATTAAGGTTCCTACCTTTAGGATAGATATAAATATAAAGGAAGATATAGCAGAAGAAGTAGCAAGAATATACGGATACGATAAAATACCTGTTACGGCAATAAATACTGTTACCGAAAGAGGTGGAAAGAATAAAAAACAGCATATGGACGATATGGTCATAGCCACTATGATGGCATCGGGCCTAAATCAATCAATAAGTTATTCTTTCATAAGTCCTAAGGCTTTTGATAAAATAAATCTTTCTCCTGAGGATACATTAAGAAAGACGGTTGTAATTAGAAATCCCCTTGGAGAAGATTACAGCGTTATGAGAACAACTACACTTCCTTCAATGCTGGAGAATCTTGCACGTAATTATTCAAGAAGTAATGAAGCGGCACGATTAATCGAAATTGGAAAAGTTTATATACCGATGGATAATGGGAGTGAATTGCCGGATGAGAGAAATATACTTACTGTTGGTATGTACGGCGGAGTAGATTATCTGGATTTAAAGGGAGTAGTGGAAAATCTCATTGATACTCTTGGAGTATATAATTTAAGTTATGTAAGGGAGAGCGACAACGTAGTTTTCCATCCTGGAAAGACTGCAGCTCTTATGCTTAAGAATGTAAAGGTAGGAGTTTTGGGAGAAATACATCCGGATGTTGCAGATAACTACGGTATGGATATACCGGCTTATATAGCGGAGTTGAATTTGGATATATTATATGCAAATTCCAACACCGATAAAAAATACAAACCGCTTCCAAAGTACCCTGCGGTTTCAAGGGATATGGCTCTTATTGTGGACGATAATGTACTTGTACAAGAAATCGAGGATATAATAAGAAAGCAGGGAGCTCCACTTGTAGAAACTATAAAGTTGTTTGATATTTATAGAGGAAAACAGATTCCTGAGGGAAAGAAATCAATAGCTTATTCTATAAGCTACAGACATGAAAGTAAGACTCTTGTGGATGTAGAAGTAAATAAGGTTCATGATAAGATACTGAAGACTTTAGAATATAGACTTGGAGCACAATTAAGATAGCTATAAAGTAGGGATAAAACCCTACTTTTTTTCAATTTATATGATTTTCACATTTAATATGTGATTATTCTGTGTTAAAATAAAGTTAAGCTAATCAAAAGTGATTTACAAAAGTTATCTAAGAGGGTGTTTGCATGAATGTCGTAACTGTAAAGATAAATGGACTAGAATATAACTTAAAGGGCGAGGAGAAGGAAGAATATCTCCAAATGCTTGCAGGCTATGTTGATAAAAAAATAAAATCCATTTTGGACAATAATTCCAAGCTGAATTTGTCTTCCGCTGCAGTTCTTACTGCTGTTAATGCTGTTGACGACCTCTTTAAATGCGACATGGCCTATAAAGATTTGTGCGTAGAGATTGAAGAGGCTGAGAAAAAGGAAAAGGATTTAGGAGAAGAAAATGAGTGCCTAAAGAAGCAGGTGGAAGAGCTTCAAAGGACAAATGAGGAATTAATCTTCAAGATAAATAATGATAACAGCGAAGGACTTTTAAGTAGTAAGGAAGAAGAACTCGCTGCTATGAAAGAAGAAATGGAGCATTGGAAGGAAATTTCGGAAAAATATTTGAAGGACGCAACAGCTTATAAGACCGAAAATAAAGAACTGAAATTTCAGCTGCAGTCTGCACGATATAAGATTATTGACCTTCAAAATAAGCTGGTTGAAAATCAGATTAATTTAGTTAAGGTAAAAAAAATGAATAATCCTCTTATTAATAATGATAAATAGTTATGGCTCATACCTTGGTTAATGGTATGAGCCATATTTGTCCTTGTAATAAAAGTAGAGGAATATTACATTTCTGTCTTATTATCCAGTATAGAGGCGCATCGGCGGAATAGTTTATGGAAGAAACGCCTGTTAAGTCTTTCTTCAAGCTGATGAATATGATATTCTTTCGAATTGTTATCCTGATAAAGAGCATTAACTAATATATTAAGTCGTTCAATTACACCATCTTTTTTTGACAGTTCGGCTTTAAGCTGTGGTAGCATTTTAGCATTAGCATCAGCATCAATTTTATTGTTTGCTTCATTATCCGGATGAAGGCACTCTTTAAGTTTCTCACTATCCTTGTCAGTGGACATATTATTAGTTAGGTTTTTATTGGTTATGTCTATTGATGCAGTATTATCTACAGCTATAGAATTTTCCAACAGTTTTTTATAGAAATCGGAGTTAACAAATAATGCGGGAAAAGACGGAGCACTTTCTAACATATATGTAGTGATGCCTCTGAAATGGGGGTCATCTGTGAAAGAACTAAGGTATACAGAGCTAAATAGTTGATGCTTTTTAAAAGGTAACAACTCTTTTTGGCTCCAGTCGGAACCAGTGAGTATATTTTTTCGGTACACGATATTGCCGCCTTCTTCCCAAAGAACATAAATGCAATTATTATTTGTACAAAGTGAGGGGTGCAACGCATTTATAGAATGTTCTGACAGAGAAATATCCTGTGACCACTTTGAATTTGTAATATTTAAGTCTTTATATCGAACTAATACATATATATTTTTTGAAATAATTGATGTGAAACATATGTATGCGGTATTTGTATTATCTATAATAAAACCTATATTATTTGGATTTTCAAACACAATATTGTGATCGACATCTGTCCATACTTGGAAATCAGAATTGAAATGTTTAAGGGTATATGGATTGCAGCCACTCAAAGAATAAAATAAATATAAATTATTATTATTGGACGCTACTATATAGGGACAGGTACCTTGGTTCCAAGAAACTACAGCGGCTTTATTAGCTATCCATTTGTCATTAACCTTTATATTATGATTAATTGTCCAAAGTTTTGAGTTGGAATTGTTTGAGATGAAAAAAGCATGCAATTGATTATTTACAATTTTTATATTAAGAAATTTTACAGCATAATAGTTTAGATTTATATTAGTTATAAGTGTAGAATCTTTAGTATTTGGGTACTGAAGGTAAAGTATATCACCAACACAATTAAGAACTATTAAGTGTATTTGACCGGAACTATCTACGGCTGCACTGAATTCAAATATTTCGGAAAGTACTGTAAAACTCTCCTGAAAAGAATTTTGATTATAATAATCAGCTGTTAGCATGTGATTTTGAGATATGTAAAATATATAGCATCCATTATCAGCTATTCTTATAACATAACTGTTTTGATTTTTATAAAGCATTTTATCACCTCATATTATTACTTCTTTATGGTCTTCAATGTATTAAAATTTGAAACTTTGAACATTAAGACCTAATAAATTTAGATGTTAATTTATTCATCTCTAATAACATTATATTAGCTTCACGTTGTCATATATGATATTTCAGGTAGTTTTATTACTAAAAATTATATGCAAGCAAAATGAATACACCTTAAGATATCTAATGTGAATAACAAGGGGTCAATGAGCATAGTAATATTTAAACAGTAAAAAGTTTTTGAGGAATTGTATGAAAGTTCTGATGTGCATAAGAAGTGATTATTATAGGAACTTTGGAGGGGACACGGTTCAAATGCTGAAAGCTGCTGATTACCTGCGAAAATTCGGGGTAGACGTGGATATAAATAATGGATTTATTACAGATTACAGTTCCTACGACATAATACACCTTTTTAATCTTGTGCGCATGGGTGAAACTTATAAATACTATAAAATAGCCAGATATTATAAAAAGAATATTGTAATTACTCCTTTATATTGGGATTTAACGCGCTATTACACCTATATAAATGATGAGGAAAATTTAAAACTATGGCAAAGGTGTAATAGCTATAGAAAAGAAATAATAAGGGGAAGTACCACCGTTTATCCTAACAGTACTATGGAAGCCGACATGATAAAAACTCAAATTGGTGTAAATGCACAATATAAGATTATTCCTAGCGGTGTTGATATTATTGATGAGGATATACCTCTTTATGGGTTGAAGGAAAGATATGAGTTGAATAACTATGTGTTAAGCGTAGGGAGAATATGTCATAGGAAGAATCAGCTTGTTTTAGCTCAGATTTGTAAGGAATTGAACATTGAATTGGTATTAATAGGAGTTGTAAGTGACACTGAATACTATGAGAAATGCTTAGAAGTAAAAGGTACAAGACATCTTGGCTTCTTAGACAGTTATAATATTTATAATGCCTACAGGTTTGCAAGGTTACATGTTTTGCCAGGCTTTGCGGAAAATCCGGGGCTTTCGTCGTTGGAAGCGGCTGTAAGCGGCTGTAATATTGCTTCAACGAATGAAGGAAGTAGCCATGAGTATTTCGGTGGTAAAGCCATATATTGTAATCCCTATGATGAGGGGAGTATATATGATGCGGTGAAAAAAGGAATAAAAGCCAGCAAGGGTTGTGGCCTTAAGATAGATATACGAGAAAAATATAGCTGGGAAAAATGCATAAAGAAATTATATAAAAGTTATTTGGAAGTTTTAGAGGAAAGCTTTCAGGAAAACCATATGTTTATTATGAAAAGAGAAGGAAATATGGTAAAATAAAGTGGCTGTTATGTAAAGTAATAAATATTTTCGCCTTGGGCGGCATAAAATATCCCATATTAAGGGTTCACGTTGCTGCTCATGGCGATTACAGGTTTACTTTATATATTATAGTCACTTTTTATTATATAATATATCGTGTAGAAAGTATTTTATGAAGAAGCAAGTCAAAAACTAGGAATCTTCAATAGTGTTATTGTACAGGAGGAGATGGTTATCATAGATAAGAGTATAGAACTTTTAGCACCTGCAGGGGACATGGAGAGCCTTTATGCTGCAGTTAATAACGGAGCTGACGCTATATACATG
>JAEZDX010000114.1 GCA_023417975.1 Bacillota bacterium | reverse complement strand
ACTTAAGAGAGCAACTCAGAACAAATAATTATTATAACAAAACAGAAATAGAAAAGTTACTTGATATTCATTATTCTAGTGATGTTTCAACTCAAAAAGATATTGGGTTACTTTTAACTTTTTCTATTTTTAAAAAATATATAGATGATATAAATAATCGATTAAAAGAAATAGATGAAGTATATGATTTAATTTTACTTTGATATTTAAAGTGGAGTGGTTTTGATGAAAGAAAAAGCTATAATATTTGGTGCTTCGAAGTTGGGAGAAATGTCATACATATTCTATAGGGATGAATATGACATAATATGCTTTTGTGACAATGATGTTTATAAAGTTGGAAAATCAATCTTTGATAAGAGAATAATATCACCGATTTTACTGAATCAGTATGATAATATTAAGATTATTATTGCAAGTCAATATTATACTGATATAGCAAATCAATTAGTGTTGATGGGTATAACAAATTTTCAAAAGAGTATTGTCACTATACAGAAAAATTATAAAGATAGTATTGAAAAACATAATATACGATCTATTAATCTTGGGGAATTTCTAGAAAAGGTTGGTCCTATAAAGATAAGTAATTCAATATTTATTAATGAAATTGGCTGTGATTTTATGAACTCTGTTTTCTTAAAAGCGTTAGCTATTAAATTTAATCTTTCTACTTATTTAGAAATTGGTACTTTTATTGGTGAAAGTATAGATGCTGTATCTGATGTAATTAAGAAATGCTACACAATATCAATGCCAAATGATAATTTGAATATTTTATTAAAGAAAATGGATAAGAATAATTTTAGGAGATATTTTTCATGTGATAAGGAAAATGTCGCACATTATGAGGAAGATTTTGAAACTTTTGATTTGAGTGAAATCAATGATAATATTGACCTTATCTACATTAATGGAAATTGTGAATATAAGAAAACTTATTTGCACACTAAAAAAATTTTTTCGGTGATTGACATAAATAACACCATAGTGGTGTGGAATGATATGGAAACTAATGGTGAGAATAAATTTGATACTATTAATGCTATTTTTAATGCTGTTTCATCGAAATTCCATTCAATGATTTATTTAGTTGGCTATAATAATTGCATAGTATATGTACCAGACAAATATATAGAAGAGTTTGATTTTAAAAAAAATCCGTGCATTTTTTATTCATATTCTACAATTTTACATACTAATAGAAATTGTATTACAGCTAAGCCTGTAACAAGCAAATAATATAATTTAGTTTTTTAGAAATATGGCAGTAATTAATAAAAAATTAATAACATGAAATGGAGGGAACAATTTGAAAGAAAGAATAATTATTTTTGGTGCGTCTAAGTTAGGGGAAATGTCTTATACATTTTATAAAGATACATATGATATTATTTGCTTTTGTGATAACGATGCGTATAAAATTGGAAACTCAATTAACGGGAAGAGAATCATATCAATAGATACACTTGTGAACTATTTAGATGTAAGAATTATTATTGCAAGCCAATATTACGAACAAATTAAAAATCAGCTATTATCATTAGGAATTACTAAATTTGAGAAAAGTAGAGTTTCAATCGATAAAAATGGCAGTAGAAATGGTATTGACGATGATTATTATTGTCCTATTTGTGATAAAAGCGTATCACGTTTCTTGCCGTATAATAATAGAAGGAATGCTAAATGTCCATATTGCAACTCTTTAGAAAGACATAGGTTAATATGGCTATTTTTCAATCAGAGGACTAACTTATTTGATGATAAAGTTAAGATGCTTCATATTGCCCCGGAACCGATATTTGCTGAAAAGTTTTTGGAAAATAAAAATATTGATTATATTACTGGAGATATTAATATAACAAATAAATATGTAAAAGAAAAAATTGATATACAAAAAATACAATATGCAAATGATACTTTTGATATAATTTATTGTAGTCATGTTTTAGAACATGTTCCAAACGATTTAATGGCAATGAGAGAATTAAGGAGGGTTTTAAAACCAGAAGGATGGGCAGTTCTTCAAGTTCCAATTAATGATAATTTAGTTGAAACATTAGAAAAGGATGAATATAATACTCCTGAACTAAGAACAAAATACTATGGTCAATATGATCATTTAAGATTGTATGGAAGGGATTATATTGGCAAATTAAAAAGTGTAGGATTTAAGGTTGAGAAAATCGATTATAACTCAATTATTGGCGAATCTCTAGTTAGAAGGTACGGTTTGATGAAAAATGACTATATTTTTAAGTGTACGAAGTAAATGTATATTTAGAATAATTAAAATCTAGTACATAATTTTCTTAGAAAAGTACACAAGCAAGTTAGTGATAAAAAACTATTAGTTTTGTGAAGAAATTTAAGATAATGAAATAACGTGATATCATTTTTTACAAAAGCCAGAAATAAACCGATGATTAATTCGGATGGTTTCGAAAGCTATTTATTAATTACATGTTAATATTAGTAAATACACATTACTTAATTATATTAGATATATTATAATTGCGTAGGACTTTTAAATCATGTGGTACAGGATAAAGCTATGGTTGATAAAAACCATTTTGTTTAATTATGAAAAGTTTTGTTGATTAAATAATAGTAGAAACTATTATTTAAGAATTTATCTGTTATCCTATTTATAAGTCTCAACTTGGGTACAAAAACTAGGAAAAAATTTTTTTGCATTCTTTGCGCAGAAATGAAAACATACTTTTTCAGAATCTTGATAAGGAATTTTCCCACAACTGCTAGTAGAATAATCTCGTTGTATCTAATAACTACTCTATTATTACCTATTACTGGTGCTTTGGAGGATATGCTATCAAAAATGCTAGATTTTATTGTTCGTAAATAATGCTAATGAATTTAACTAAAACAATAAGTTATTTTAAGATAAAACTAATATTAAGAATAGTTATGATAAGTTAAAATATGTATAAGAAATTGTCGCATGCTATAACATATTAATTGATTATTTACTATAAAAACCTAAAGAATATGGTTATTGTAGAGGAGTGTAGTACATGAGGAAAGTAATACTTTTTGGTGCATCTGTCCTTGGACAAAAAGCTTTTCATGATTTGAAAAATGAATATGATATTGTTTCATTTTGTGATAATAATAAAGATTTATGGGGAACCACATTTTGTGGAATTCCTGTAGTAGATCCTAGAATTATGAGAAATTATTTTATTACGGAAGATATATTAGTTGTGATAGCAAGTATGTATGTTCAAGAAATAACAAAGCAATTATTGGAATTAGGGATAGAAAACATACGAGTTTTTCAGGGCTTTCAAGTCCTTGACAAACAAGGTGTTTTGACTGAGAATGAATCGAAAAAATACAAAGATAAAATATATAATATTTCTGAATGTAGAAATAGAATATGCTTTTTTATAGAAAATGAAGATGACAAATTTATTAATGATATAATAGATTATTTTAGCTCTAAATATCAAGTAAGAAAGATATTTCCTAAAAAAGCAGAAGACATCAATAAGAATATGGAATGGGCAGACATATGTTGGTTTGAATGGTGTAGTCGTTTTTTGGTATATGCATCAAATCTAGAATTAGCAAAAACAAAGTACATAATTACTAGATTACATAGATTTGAGGCATTTACGGATTATTTAAAAAACATATGTTTTGATAATATTGATAATTTGATATTTGTTTCTAGTTTTTTAAAAAAATTTGTACAGGAAAAATACAAAATTAGAGAGGAGAAAGTTTCTGTAATATTTAATGGAATTAAAAGCGAAAAGTTTCCCGCTCAGGTTCATAATAAAGGAAAAAAAATTGCATGTTTGGGATATATAAATATTAGAAAAAATCCTATTATGCTATTACAAAATTTTTATCAATTACTAAAATTAGATAAAGAATATGAATTGTTTTTTGCAGGAAGTTATACTGAAGAAAAAGAGTTTGAGGCACTACAGATATAT
>JAEZDX010000293.1 GCA_023417975.1 Bacillota bacterium | reverse complement strand
CAATAGAATTTGTTCACTCGAAAAATATAACTGTAGATGGAATTATTCTTATGAATCCTAACGCATGGACTTTTAATTCCTTAGGGTGTGAAAATGCAAATATAAACAATATTAAAATTATATCTGCAAGACAAAATGGGGACGGTATCACATTACAGTCCTGTAAGAACTTTAAAATTACCAATTCTTTCGTAAGATCCTGGGATGACAGTTTGGTAGTGAAAAATTATGAAGGAAACTCCGACAATATAACCTTTGACAATATAAAGGTATGGACTGATTTAGCACAGTCATGTGAAATCGGTTATGAAACAAATAAAGGGAAAAAGAGTAATGCTATAATTTCTAACATTACATTTAATAATATCACAGTTTTACACAACTTCCATAAGCCTGTGATCAGTATTCATAATTCAGATAATGCTATGGTACAGGATATTCGCTATAACAATATCGTAGTTGAGGATGCACAAATGGGTTCAGGTGATGCCGGTGCTAATGATCAGCTAATTGATTTTAACATTGCAGCAAGTAGTTGGTCATCTACAGGTGAAAGAGGACATATAAAAAATGTTACAGTTGAAAATGTTAAAATCCTAAGCGGAAAAGCTGCACCTTCGAGAATTCTCGGCTATGATAAAGAACATGGAATAGAGAATATAAAGATCAAGGGTATGAATATCCTTGGCAAAGACATCAAAAATGCAGCAGATGCAAAGCTCTCAACTAATGAATTTGTATCGAACCTAATAATAGAATAATTTCTGATTAAAGAGAGGTGGCAGAGAATGAAAAACAGCAAAAATGTCATAGGGATATTGGTAATTGCTTTTATATTATCCTTAGGTATAACAGCTGAAACCTTTGTGTTTGATACTGGAAGTGTGCCCAAGGTTAAGGGAACCGTCACAAAAGTTACTTCACCAGAACAGTCCCAGGTGATGACACCTAAATGGGCAGAGTCAACAACATTTACACCTGCGGATCTCGGAACTAATTTGGCTGCAGGAAAAGCCGTAACCGCCAATGCTTTTGAGGATGTATATGTTGAAGCTAATGTGACGGATGGTAAGACGGAAACCTATTGGGAAGGAAAATCGAATAACTACCCTAATATACTCACTGTTGATTTAGGTACTTCTACTAAGATTGGCAATATACGTTTAAAATTAGTTCCTGACAAGGTTTGGGGAAAAAGAGTTCAGGCTTTTACGGTTTTAGGAAGTTCCGATGGTACGACTTTTAATGAGGTAGTACCGGCTGCAGACTATCAATTTGATCCAAAGACCGGCAATCAAGTAATTGTGAAGCTTCCTGCTCCTGCTGATATGAGATATGTCAGATTGCAATTTACTAAAAATACTGGAGCCAACGGAGGACAGATATCGGAATTCGAAATTTACGCCTCCAAGTAAGTATTAATTAGAACTCATAATAATGTTTAAAGGAGAGTTAATATGAGAAAAGGAAATAGAAGAGGAATATTCGCCATAGTGTTGACTTTTGTATTATGCATGCTTTCAATTAATGTTTGGGCTGCAGGTGAAGGAACTATGCTTATTGATGATTTTAATAGAGCAAGTCTGGGACTTGAAAAAGGTGGTGCTTACAATACGCCTAACAGTAAGGGCATACAAATTTATTGGATTAATTGGTCAAATGCAGAACCAAAGGTTGAAAATAATGCCCTGAAACTTCAAATGAAGGCACAGGGATGGTTTGGAGAAGGAGCGGCTTTAAAGGATCCAGCCTATAAATATATCGTGATAAAGGTAAAAGGAGAAAATGGCGGTGAAGAAAAGGCATTATCGCTAAATCCAGATGCAAAAGGAGCAGTAAAATTTACTGATTTAAAGGGAGCTGACGGAAAGCCAATACCCGGAATTACAAAGGAATATCAAAGTATTGTAATAGATATTGCAAAATCAGGATTTAAGCTTCCTGATGGGTTTGAAGCTATGCATTTCAACAATACTGATCCTATAACTATTTACATCGATGAAATGTATCTTTCAAAGGATGGCAAGGTTACAGAGGCGGGCTCTTCAACAGACAATAATAACGGAAATACAGCACAGCCTTCAACTCCGGAGCCGGATAAAAACAAGCCTACAGACAGCAATACTAACACACCACAGCCTGCAGCAAGTGATACTCCAGCAAACAGTACAGTAAGTCCGGAGCCTACAAATAATCAGCCTGCAAGTAGTCAAACGGAAAACAGTAATGTATCAAGCAGTACGGATAATAAAGGATTAATCGCAGGAGTAATAGGAGGGGTTACCATAGTAGCAATTGGTGCTGTAGTATATGTACTTTATATAAAAAAACCTCGATAAATAGTAAATAAGTTATTAAATTTAAGAAAAAGCACGGTAAGTGAAAAAACAACTTATTATAACATTTATTCGTGCTTTAAAATATATTAAGGAGGTATTATGAAATGAAAAAAAGAAATATGCTGGTAATGGCATTAACTTTGGCAGGTACTATGGTAATGTCAACCTTTACTGCCTTTGCTGCTGCCCCTTCGGTGGATGGAAGATTTCTTGATGATTGTGACAGAGCTACAGTAAATGGAGCAAATTATGAAAATCATGATGCAAGCAAGACAATGATTTATTGGACAGGAAATGTAGGAACTCTGTCATTTTCAGACGGTGTGCTGCACGGACAGTTTCCGGATGGCGGCAATTATCGTTTTGCTACTAATAACGGTGATGCTTGGAAATATCTGATCCTCAGAATAAAAGGTGATGATAGGGCTAAAAATGACAAAATTTATGTAAGAATGGGTGGAAAGAATGCAGACATTGAAGATGGAAATTCTCATGGAGATACATCTTTAGCAGCATTAAAAGGAGCCGATGGAAAACCTTTACCGGCCATAACTTCAGAATTTCAAGACTTGGTTATTGATGTAGAAGGTAATGGATATTCCTTTGGCGGTGGGGCAAATGCATTTCAAATAGGAACTTGGGCCGCAATGAACTTGGATATAGATTATATTTTTATGACTAACAAAGATCCTAATGCACCTGTTCCGGTTGTACAGCATAATGTAGCTGTTAACTTTGTTAAAGAAGACGGATTAGCTGCAGCACAGAGCTTGACTAAGGTTGTGGATGATACAAAGGACGCGTCTGCAGAAGCTTTAGAAGTATCAGGTTATTCATGTATCGGATACAGAGTAGATGGAGCTGAATCAGTTATAACAGGTACTAAATATACCTTTACTAATGTGATGGCAGATCATTCAATTACTTTTGTGTATAAAGCCAATCCGGTTCCTACACCAACACCTGTAACACATGCGGATCCTGAAGCAATAGTTTCAACTGGAGCATTAATAGATAACTTTAACAGAAGTATACTATTAGTAAGCGGACGTATTGATTTAAGCGATAAAAATAACACTAAGATATACTGGAATATGTTTGGACCAGGCTCTCAATCTATTTCTGACGGAGTTCTGCATGCAAAGTTTAACGAAGGTGGATATTACAGACTTGCAACTAACAATACAGATAGCTGGAAGTATGTTGTAATAAGAGTTAAAGGTGACAGCAGAGCATTAAATGATAAGATTTATGCACGTATGGGTAATGCTGACAAACAAGCAATTGATGATGGAGCCACCGAAAAATCATTTGCACAATTGTTAGGTCCAAATGGTAAGCCAATACCGAAAATAACTTCGTCTTGGCAAAACATAGTAATAGATGTATCAAAGAGCGGCTTCTCCTTTGGAGGAGGAAGTAATGGCTTCCAGCTAGGTACTTGGGCTGCTATGAATTTGGACATAGACTTTGTTTTAATGACAAATACTATTCCTAATCCAAGCACAGGAGATAATTTTCCTATAACAGCAGCAGTTTTAGCTTTAGCTTCAGCAGGTACACTTATATTCTTATTTAGGAAAAAGACTCAGCAGCAATAAAAAGATTTTCGACTCTCTTTCATATTAAGAGAGTCGTTTTTCTGTTAAATACTTTAATGGTTTACATAAAGATAGCTTGACTATATAATTATTGTATGCGTGCTATAGTTTGTTAGGCTATGAATAGCTGAGTATGGAGGATGCATAGTGAAAAAGATTTTTATTTTTAAAAAGAAAAGCCTCTTTAAAAATTATTTGAGAATGACATTAATTACCTTATTAATTGTAATAACTATGATTTCTGCTGCCATGTACGTATATTCACAAAGTTCAATATATAAGGATTTGACATCCTATCTTTACTCAGCGCAAAGTGAGATGAGAAAAAGCATGGATCTCGTTATAAATGACGTGAATATGGCGTCTGTCGGTCTCTTAGCTAGAGGTGGCTTATATCAGATGGTGAATGATGATAGCATTAGTGATGCCGATAAAAGCAGTGCTATAAAAAAGCAATTAAGTGCTATGATGAAAGAATATGATATTGTTGGGGAAGTAGCTATTATAACAAATGACGGTAAAACTTATAAGATGACTGACGATGATTATGTGGCTCTTCCTGACAGAGGTTTTCTGGACAGTATTGATAAAACTCAGACTATTACTTTCAGTGATGGAATAGCCCGGAATAAAAGCGGTGAAAATTACATAATGGTGGGGAGAAAGTTTAGAAATTTAGATACAGGCAGTACTAACGGGTATCTAATAATATATCTTAAATCCAATAATCTTCTCAAAGTATACAATCATGTGCTTATAAGTAACAGCTTCTCAATGCTTATAAATAATGACGGCAGAATTATGTCATCTGTTGATAGCGAAAACATCGGAAAAACAATTTTTGACTACAATTACAGTGAACTTGGAACTAAAGGCTTATATCATATGGAATTTCGTGGAGAAAAGATGGTAGTTGCAAATACTTCCTTTAGTGATCAGCTTAGGGCTATAGGGTTTGATTGGCATATACTGACATACATTAAAGAAGAGAGTATACAAACTATAACAAAGCAGATAAGTTATAACATTTGGATTATTTCAACAGTAAGTCTAATAATAGCAGTTATTCTGTCTTTTCTTACAGTTTCATATATATTAAAGCCTCTTAGGCACCTTCAGTCAGCCATGAAAAGATTTAAAGGCGTAAGACAAAGTATGGATGTTAAAGAAAGAGCACATGATGAAATTTGGGAACTGGAAAAAGCATATGTGGATATGGTTGACAGAATAGATGAGCTTATTATTAAAAACAATGAGGAAAAAGAGAAGCAGCGTGAATTGGAACTTTCAGCTTTACAAGCGCAAATAAATCCTCACTTTTTATATAACACCTTAGATGCTATAGTTTGGATGGCGAAAATAAAGAAACAGACTGATATTGAAAAAATTACAATGGCACTTGCAAAATTCTTCAGACTAAGCCTTCATAAGGGAGACAAGTTTATAACTGTAAAGGAAGAAATCAGCTTGGTACAGAGCTTTGTTGTTATCGAGCAAATGAGATTTCCGAATGAACTGCAAATAACCTACAATATTACCGATGATGCACTAGATATTCATATATTAAAGTTAATTCTTCAGCCTGTAGTAGAAAATGCTTTAAAGCATGGAATAAGAGAAAAAAAAGAAAATGGTAAAATAGAAATTAACGGAATGAAATATGAGGATATGGTCATATTTGAAGTAATGGACAATGGTAAAGGTTTTGACCCTCAAATGCTGGATGAATACGATAATCTTGATAAAAGCAAGTCAGGCGGGTATGGCTTAAAAAATGTGGATGAAAGAATAAAACTTGAATACGGTAATAAGTATGGAATTACAATATTAAGCCAACCGGATAAAGGAACAACAGTTATTATTAAAGCCGGAATTAAAAAGGTTTAGAAGAGTATCGGAACTTCTTAGACTTTGCCACGATACTCAATCATTTTATCATGAAGTGCAATTAAGGGAGCTATAATATTTTGAGAAAGCCGTGTGTAAAAGAAAATCAGTACAATAAGTAGAATTACTGCAATACCTATGAAAAGAATTTTTAACCGATAAGTTTCAGAATAAAAATTATCTAGGGAAATTGTTTTTATAATATATGTATGTGGATTTAAAATGCTTTCCACAATAATTAATTCCTTATTACCATTTGAAAACATATAGTTTTTGTCTGAAACAATTAGTTTACTTATTTCTGAGGAAGCCGGTACCTTTATGCTCTTATCTCCAGATCCGTAAATTATTTCTTTGCTTTGTGTATATAATGAAAGTGAAAAATCGGAATCGAAACAATCATAACTAAAATATCTTAAAAATGATGTTGTGGCGATATTTGCTACAACAATTCCTATAGGCTTTGTATCGCCATAAATTTTTCTTATGTAGGTTATGACATTAGGGCTGTTGGTAACACTGTAGTTATATTTAGGAATATCCTCAGTACAAAAAAGCCACATATCATCTTGACCGTTATTCTCAAAAGTCTTATACTCCTTTGATTTCGAGAATATATCAAAAAAAGGAAAGTTATATGTATTATTGCTTTCATATCTTAGTCCTGAATAAGAATATACGGTATAGCCAATGATATCCAGATTGATTCTTCTTAATTCCGTAAGACTGTTAATTATTGATGAGTCATTCACATTTCTGCTTAACGATTCAATTATTTTCTTTTCACGAACAGAGTAATCGGTTTCGTTTTCTATGAGCTTCTTAAAATACTCTATATTCTGACACTGAAGCTTCATGGACTCCGTATAAAACTGAACTCTGTTATCCAATAGCACATCTCTCATTTTGTTATATCCGAATATCATAATTAAAACTATACAGAACATAACAGCTGCAACGGACTGAAGAACTATGCGTATTTTAGCAGACAAGCTAATTCACCCCCCATATTGTAGCGATTAGTTTAATTATATATATAAATGATAACCATTTCAATGGACAATAGATGTATAAAGGTATCTGTGCAGATTTGTAAACCATTTAGCATGTTTGTAACCTTTTTCAGAAATTAGGGGGCTTGTATAATAAGTATAGTAAGATATAAATAATTAAGGAGGAAAGAACATGAGAAAACGATTATCTTTGATAGTCCTGTCTGCTGTATTGGCAATAACTTCCCTGGCAGGATGTAAAAAGGCAGCTGATGAACCATCAGCATCAGGCGATCATAAAAAAGTTACTATAAAAATAGGAATGTGGCCTGAAGATACTGATACTGACCAAATTGCACTTTTTAACAACTATAAGCTGCAGTGTGAAAAGAAATATAATTGGATCACTGTTGAACCGGCTCATTACAAATATAGTGTGGAAAGCTTCATTCCGCTTGCTGAGAGCGGACAACTACCAACCGTATTTGATACTTGGTTTACGGAGCCTCAGAAGCTTATTGCCAACAATTATGTAGCTGATGTAACCGAGCAGCTAAAGGCAAACGGTTGGTACGATGCAATGGACCCCAAAGTACGCGACTTATTATCAAAGGATGGAAAGGTTTATGGTGTTCCACGTGATGGTTATGCTCTTGGAATGTTTATAAATATACCTTTATTTAAACAGGCTGGATTAATGGATGGAGATATTCCAAAATATCCGAAAACCTTTGATGAACTGGCAACTACAGCTCAGACAATTAAACAGAAGACAGGTAAAGCCGGATTTGTAATGTTGTCAAAGGACAATGCAGGTGGCTGGCACTTTTCAAATATAGCTTGGGCATTTGGAGCTAAGCTTCAGGTACAAGAAAACGGCAAATGGGTTTCAAAGCTAAATTCAAAGGAAACCGTAGCTGCAATGCAATGGGTAAAAGATATGAAGTGGAAGTAAGATGCTGTGACTGATGAAATACTTCAAGATTGGACTTCCGGACATAAGGCTATAGGTACTAGTGCTGCAGCTATGGAATTTCCAGCACAGGACGCTGTGAACGTTCCTACAAAGGACTATGGACTAAAGAAGGATGACTTGGCTTTAGTTCCGATGCCAAAAGGACCTGGCGGACAATATTCATTAATGGGTGGAACTCCGTACATGTTCTCATCTACAGCCTCAAAAGACGAAATAGATGCTGCGCTTAAATTCTTGGAAATCATGGGACGAGCTCCAGTGTTAAATGCCGATACAGAAAAGGGACTTAAAGATGATGCTGACTACCGAAATAAAAACGGTATTCCTGTTGTTCCTGGCTTCCAGGTTTGGACAAAGAAAGAGTATGTTGATAAGGTTGAAGAAATAAGAAAACAGTACGAAAATATAAATTTCAACTTATTTAAAGACTATTATGATGTATCAGCAAAGACACTTCACGCAGAAGAGCCAAACTTAACACAGGATATGTATGCTGAACTGTTCCCGGTTATACAAGCAGTACTTACAGACAAAAATGCAGATCCACAAGCTCTTCTTAACAAGGCAAGTGATAACTTCCAAAAGAAACTAGATTCTTCAATAAATAAATAGTTATATAAAATAATTAAACAGGCTGTATGGCAGCACTTTAGGCTTTAATTGCGAAAGATAGCGCTATACAGCCTTTAGCTTTAATCGATCTAAGGAAGGAGTTGGTCATACTATGAGAAATGCAGCAATTATTACATCAATTAAAAGAAAAGTCGGAAATAACAGATGGCGTCAAGATATATCTGCATGGATGATTATGCTGCCGACACTAATATTGTTTGCCTTTTTCGTATGGGAACCCCTGTTGAAAAGTGTAAGGTTATCCTTTTATAGTACAACAGGCTTTACGGCAAAAGAATTTGTAGGTCTAAAAAATTACGTAAGTGTTTTTAAGGATCCTATTTTTCTTAAAGCTTTAGGCAATACTTTTAAATATATATTCTGGTCTCTATTGATAGGTTTTTTAGTACCGATAATTATGGCAATTTTATTGAATGAAGTTGTTTTTTTTAAGTCTTTATTCAGAGTTGGAATGTACTTTCCAAATGTAGTACCAGGTGTTGCTACTGTGATGATGTGGTCATTGATTATGACTCCAGGAAATAGTGGTATATTAAATGCCTTTCTTAGTCTATTCGGTATAAGTGCGCAAAAGTGGCTGGAGAATCCTTCGTGGACTATCCCACTTATTGTTATTACCATGACATGGAAGGGAGCAGGCTCTACAGCATTAATATACTTGGCAAGATTACAGGGAATTAATCAAGAGCATTACGAAGCGGCTGCCATTGATGGTGCAGGGGTATGGTACAGGACCATATACATTACTATACCCGGGCTTTTCAGTACATGCAGAACTTTATTGATACTTCAGATTATATCAGTATTTCAAGTGCTATATGAACCTATGGTTATGACCGGGGGAGGACCTAACAATGCATCTATATCACTTATGCAGTTAAATTACAGATATGCCTTTACGGATATGAAGATTGCACAAGCTACAGCATTAGGTGTTATAATAGCAGGTATTCTCATCGTTTTAACTTGTTTCTATAATTTTATTAATAGAAATGCAGATGATTAGGAGGTAAACGGAAATGTCAAAGTTAAGCGAAAAAAATTCTGGAGCAATAACTGTATTTGACCTTAAGAAAAATCGAATAAAGTTCGTTTATGGACTTATGATTCTGTTATGCTTCTTAATTGTTTTAATATCGGTAATTCCACCATTATGGATTATGCTATCTAGTTTTAAATCACAAGAAGAATTTTTCAGACAGCCGCCTACCTTTTGGCCGGAAAAATTTCACCCTGAGAGAATAGCAGAAGCATGGAACAAACTAAAGTTTATGACCTATTACAAAAATTCGCTTATTACAGTAGCTGGAAGTGTTTTATGCGCCGTAATCTTTAACGGCATGTTAGCTTATGTAATTGTAATGCTTAAACCTAGAGGAAGTAAAATTGTTTACGGTTTGATAATGATAAGCTTAATGATTCCTGCCACAACGAGTCTTGTTCCACTTTTTAAAAACATTGTGGCACTAAAACTGAACAATCAATTCACCCCGCTATGGTTTGCTGCAGGTGCAAACGCTTTTTATGTAGTACTATATGTTACATTTTTTAAATCCATACCTATTTCACTTATTGAAGCAGCTAGACTAGATGGATGTTCGGACTTGCAAATATTTTTTCGAATAGTTGCACCTTTAAGTAAGTCTATGAACATGGTAATAGCTATGTATGCAGTGAATGCAGCATGGTCGGATTTTCTTCTTCCATACTTAGTACTTAAGAAAGATAGTAAATTTACTGTTATGGTAAAATTGTATGTAGCACGTGAAGGCGGTAAGATGACACCTGATCAGTTAATGATGTGCATAACCTTTGCCATAATTCCTCCTATTATACTATTCATATTATTTCAAAAACAGATTACCGGAGGAGCCACCCTTGGAGGTATAAAGGAGTAAAAGTTTTTCTGTGAAAAAAATAAGTATAATTACTTTCATAAAAGGAATGTGGAATAATGCAGTCAATGCACTAAGACACATTCCTTACATATAAAATAAGTACTCTGCAGTCTGCAAGAGTCCAAAATTAAATAGCTAAAAATTTATTCATTAACTATTTTAGAATATTCACTAGGTGTTTTACCTGTGGATCTTTTAAATATCTGACTAAAATATTTTATGTCATTATAGCCAACCTTATCACAAACTTCATATACTTTATACTTTGGATTTTTCAGTAATTCTTTGGCAGCATTAATTCTTATTTCAGTTAAACATTCGTTAAAGGTCTTGCCAAGATTGTCCTTAAATAAGTGCATAAGATATGAGGCACTTATATACAGAGAGTTAGCCACAGATTCTACAGAGATATCCTTGTTGTAATTATTGGAAATATACTTTATGGCTTCATTAATCTTGCGTGAATACATATTATTTTCAATGGCGTCACAATCCATTATCCTATTCATATCCGTAAACATGTTCAAGCTCACTGATTTTTGGGCAATTGTACAAGCATCAAATAGTTTTTCCAATTCATTGCATACATTACTAATGGCAGCGGTACAAGTTAGCCTTGTCTCTTGTGAAAATACATCTACCATATTCTTTATATATGTTTTTATAAGCTTAACAGAATTATTTTCTGAGCCGGAGCTTAAAATAATCATCCATTGAAGTTCCGATATTTCGGTAAAAACTGCATTAAAATTGCTATTATTTGTGAATTCACATAGTATTTTTGTCATGTTAATATTTATAGCTTTTAGTTTTTCTTTACTAAGGGTTTTTATAAGCTGTTCTGAGGAATTTACAGTTAAGCAAATTGCATAATTATTATCACTTGAAATATTTATATTATAAAGACCGAGTTTTTCCTTAATTTTATTTATATCCGTAATTTTACCGGAAATAAGATCGTTTACAAAGTGTTCCTTAACACTTGATAATTCTTGTTCCAATCTAGAATAGTGGTTTAGGGTACTGCGGTTTTTTTCAATCTCCCTAATACCGTCCAAAACTGTATCAAGCAGTTCATTATTGTCAATAGGTTTCAAAAGATATGCAAATGCACCGCTGTGAAGTGCGGTTCGGACATATTCAAACTCTTCATATCCACTCAGTATAATTACTATTGAATCCAGCTTTGACGATTTTATTGCCTTTAAAAATTCAAGTCCATCTAAATCAGGCATTCGCACATCGGTAATTATGATATCCGGTCTGTTTTTTAATGCAAGCTCAAGCCCTGTTTTGCCATTATCGGCATCACCGATTATCTCTATGGAGTGTTCCATCCATTCAATGGTTTCTTTAATTCCGATACGAACAAGGTATTCATCGTCTACAACAAGCATTGAATACATTTAATACACCGCCTTTCAAGTCATGTATGAAAGTCATAAATAAGTTCTGTAATTATATTCTAGCAAACTTTAATCAAGTTTTCATTAAATAAAAAAAATCAAGCATTTTTATAAACCATTTAGTAGGATTACATACTATACTCTCATATTAACAATATTTATAATTTAATCATGAAAATATAGGGCTAAATTAAATCGTGTTTATGGTTTAGAATTACAGCCTGTAAATTAATGTTTAATTCGTTTTGGACTTACTGTTTAACATTTTAATAACACTAAAAGGGGTGCAAATATGCAAAAATATGCAGACAAGTATTTGAAGGTAGATCCGTGGAAGGTAATAGAAGAGGGTTTTGAACCTGCAAAGAGTAATGTGTCGGAGTCTATATTTTCTTTAGGAAATGAATATATGGGAGTCAGAGGTTATTTCGAGGAAGGTTATAGCGGCGACCGCTTCCTTGGTTCATATTTTAACGGAGTCTATGAGCTGGGTGATGATGCAGCAGCTCTTCATTATAAGGGCATTGTTAAGCAAACACATTTTATGATTAACTCTGTTGACTGGTTATATACCAGAATTTCTGTAGATGATGAACTTCTTGATATGGCAAAATCAAAAATCCATAGCTTTGAGAGATGCTTGGATCTTAAGACGGGTATTTTAACAAGAAAACTCATTTGGACAACTACTTTAGGAAAAACCCTTGAAGTAACATTTGAAAGATTTACGAGTATGGCAAGTCCTAAATATGGTTTTCAAAGTATTGAAATTAAACCTATAAATTTCGATGGGCAAGTTAAGCTAATTTTAGGTCTTGACTTTAATACTATTCATAAAGCTACCGGAAAAAACTATTGGAACTGCTTTGATAAATCGCAAAAGGACGGCATTTATTCTATTTTGGGCGGAACAGCTTTAACTAAACAAAAGATATTTTCAGCCTTCAAGCTTCTTTATGATGATGCAATTAACTGCAATGAAACATACAGTGAAAAGTTTATTGGAAGCGAGCTCAATATAGAGCTCAAAAGTGGTATTAGTAGTAAAGTGTATAAAATGGTTTTTAATCATGTGGATAAGAAAAAAGAATCAACAGAATTTGAAGTATGGAATAAAGGCTTAAAGTTGTGCGGTGAACTCTCTGAATTAAACTATGAAACGGAAAGAGAAAAGCATATTAAATATTGGGACAAGGTTTGGTCTAACTTTGATATTACTATTTCGGGTGATCCGGATAACCAACAAGGAATAAGATACTGCATATTTCAAATGCATCAGACATATCATGGAGAAGATCCTTCATTAAATATTGGAGCTAAAGGTCTTACAGGTGAAGCTTATAACGGTCATACCTTTTGGGATACGGAAACATATTGTCTGCCTTTTTACATTTTCAACAATCCTAAGGCAGCCCGAAATTTACTGGAGTATAGATATAATACTCTGCCTATGGCATTAGAGAGAGCAAAACAATTAGACTGTATAGGTGCATGTTATCCCATAGCAACACTTAACGGTAATGAAGCCTGTACCTTATGGCAGCATGCCAGTTTGCAATTTCAACCTAGTACTGCTGTAGCATATGGAATATTTCATTATGTCAAAATTACAAATGATTTTGAATTTCTTTATGAAAAAGGTTGTGAAATGCTAATAGAAATCTGCAGATTCCTTGCTGCTAGAGGTGATTGGAGCAGCAGAAGCGGTGAATTCGGATATTACGGCGTTATGGGTCCGGATGAGTTTCAAATGATGGTGAACAACAATTGTTATACGAACTTTATGGCTAAAAAGACTTTTGAGTATACGGTTAGTGTGATTAATAGAATGGAAACGGAGACACCGGAAGGTTTTAAGAAGCTTTGCACTAAACTGAATTTTTCAACTAAGGAAGCAATCCTATGGACAAATATGGCAGGAAAAATGAGAATACCTTATGAACAATCAACAGGAATATATGAACAGCACGATGGATATTTTAATTTGCCGCATATAGACATTAATAAAATATCTGTAGACGATTTTCCTCTTTACAATCATTGGTCTTATGACAGAATATATAGAAACGATATGATAAAACAACCGGATGTACTTATGTTTATGTTTTTATACAGCGGAGATTTTTCTCTTCAGAGTAAAAAAATAAATTATGAATTCTATGAACCTAGATGTATTCATGAATCGTCACTTTCTCCGTCAATTCATTCAATATTCGCAGCGGAATTGGGAAAGCATGAGGAAGCTTTTAACTTTTTTAATTTTGCAACAAGAATGGACTTGGATAACTACAACAGAAACAGTAATGAGGGGCTTCATACTACTTCCATAGCTGCCGCTTGGGTAAATATTGTTTATGGTTTTGGAGGTATGAGATCAGACGGCGGTGCCATAAAGATTAATCCTACAATACCTGAGAAATGGGATTGTTATTCCTTCAGAATTCTTTATAGCGGATCTATAATAGCAATTAATGTAACTAAAGAGTTTGTGACCTTAAAGGTAATAGAAGGGCCCGATACCTTAGTGAATGTATTTGATAATAACTACAATATATCTAAAGAAGGAGTGTATATTAACATATCTTCAAGCGATAAAGCATAAAGGACTTAAAAAAAGTGGCGTAAGTCACTTTTTTAAGAATTTACATATATGAAGCTACAAAAGGAGGCGAAAATTTTGGAATGGTTATTGAAGGAAATAGAATATGATAAAGATAAAATAGAGTTAAACGGGAATAAGTATATTATAGGTAACGGGTATATGGGTTATAGAGGAACTCTAGAGGAGTTTTCTAAAGAACAGCTTGTAGCATGTAATCTTTCGGGAATTTACGATAAGGTGGAAGATAAATGGAGAGAGCCCGTAAATGCACCTAACGGCTTATATACGAAACTTTACTGTAACGGAGAACCTGTTTCAGTTTTGGATAGCAAGATGGGTTCACATGAGCAAAGTCTTGATATAAAAAATGCAGTTCACAGAAGAGTTACTCAATTCATTACCTCTGAAGGAATAAGTATCGAAGTAAAGTCAGAACGCTTCTTAAGCCTTCACAATGTACATCTTATGTGTATGAAATACGAGTTTAAAGCTTCGGAAGCATGTACTATAGTGCTTGAAACTGGTATTGACGGGGAAGTGTGGGATATAAATGGTCCCCATTTAAAGGAGATGAGCACATATATACAAAAGGAAAATCTCGTTCTTGCTTCAGTTACAAATGAAGATGGCTGCAGCGTTACAGTAGCCGAATTTGCAGAGAAATCCTCCGGGAACGAGACGATAATAACTAAGTCAGATAGTATAATACGACAGATAAATTATAAAGTTGAAAGAGGACAAACCTATTTTATAAAAAAATACATCTCTGTTTTTACAGGCAAAGATGAAATTTCCGATTGCTCTGCTGCAGCAGTAGAATCCAACTCTAGGGCAGCATTATTAGGTTATGATGAAATACTCAGTATAAATATGGAATTGTGGAAAAAGAGATGGATGGCTGCTGATGTTATAATTCAAGGCGATGATTATGCTCAACTGGCATTAAGATACAGCATCTATCATCTTTTAATAATTGCACCGGAACATAATGACAGAGTATCCATTCCTGCTAGAGGTTTGTCGGGACAAGTGTATAAAGGCGCCATATTTTGGGATACTGAAATTTTCATGCTGCCTTTTTTTACATTTGTTTGTCCTGATATAGCAAGGAACTTGCTGATGTATAGATTTCATACTTTGGAAGGCGCGCGAAGAAAAGCAAAACAATATGGTTATAGGGGAGCATTTTATGCTTGGGAAAGTCAAGAAAACGGTGATGATGCCTGTACAAATTTTAATGTTACAGATGTATTTACCGGAAGGCCAATGAGAACATATTTTAGAGATAAACAAGTACACATAAGTGCAGATATTGCATATGCCATATGGAAATATTATTCTATAACCGGCGATGAAAGCTTGCTCATAGAAGGCGGAGCTGAAGTAGTTATTGAATGTGCTAGATTTTTCTATTCATATGCATATTTCAATATGGATAAGGATAGGTATGAAATATTGGATGTTACCGGGCCTGATGAGTATCACGAACGTGTTAATAATAATGCATATACAAACATAATGGTTAAGCATGCTTTAGAAGCAGCACTGAAAGTAATAGCCTTTTTGAAGGAAAATAACTACTCTGCATACAATAAACTTGAAGAAAAAATCCGTTTTGAAAGGGATTTAGATAATCTTAAGTATTTCAATGAAAAACTATATATACCAAAGCCTCAAAATGAAACGAATATAATTGAACAATTTGACAGGTACAGCACACTTGAAAATATAAGTGTAGAAAAATTAAAAGAACGTATATTGAACCCAAATGAATATTGGGGAGGAGGCAATGGACTTGCTACAACTACTAAGGTAATAAAGCAAGCTGATGTAGTTTTAGCTCTTAATCTATTCAAAGAAGAATTTACTGAAGATATAAAGAAAGCCAATTGGGAATACTACGAACCTTTCACAGAACATGGGTCAAGCTTAAGTGCTTGTGTATATGCTCTTCTAGCTGCGGACCTAGGTAAAATTGACTGGGCATATAAATATTTCATGAAAACCGCAACCATAGATATAACAGGTGAATCCAAACAATATGTAGGTACGTTATATATAGGAGGAACTCATCCTGCTTCAAATGGAGGAGCATGGATGTCTGTAGTTTTAGGTTTTGGCGGTGTAAGTATATCTGAAGGACATATTAGTATAAAACCAAAGCTGCCTAAGCATTGGGATAGCTTGAAGTTTAGCATTACTTATAAAAAAGACAAGTATTATATTGAAATTACTAAGGACATTATTGATATAACATGTGACAATAATAATAAGAATTGCGGTGATTTTACAATAGATGGTAAAACAGTTAGCTGTGAGCACGGAAAGCACTTGAAGCTTTCCTACACATAATTTGATGAGAGGATTGATAAATGTGATAAAAGGAATTAAAGGAGCAATTTTTGATCTTGATGGAGTTATAGTGGATACCGCAAAATATCACTACCTTGCATGGAAGAGGCTTGCAAATGAATTGGGTATTAATTTTACTGAGGAGCAAAATGAAAGATTAAAAGGTGTAAGCAGAATGAAGTCCTTGGAAATACTATTGGATATTGGCGGATTGAAATTAAAGGAAGAGGAAAAAGTAGCTTTAGCTGCAAAAAAGAATGAATGGTACGTGGGTTTTGTAAAGAACATGGATAAATCCGAGATATTAACAGGGGCACGATCGTGGCCGTGGAGCC
>JAEZDX010000658.1 GCA_023417975.1 Bacillota bacterium | reverse complement strand
ATGTTGAGGTTTTAGCAGATGCTATATACAATGGTGCTAAAGAAACAGGTGCAGATGCTGTAATCAAAAGAGTTTCTGAGGCAGAGGTTGATGATGTAGCAAATGCAGATGCCGTTGCATTCGGAAGTCCGTCAATGGATGGTAATAAGATTGAACAACAAGAAATGGAACCATTTATAAAGCAGTTTAAGCTTCTTCCCAACAGCGGTAAGCCTGTTGTTCTCTTTGGTTCTTTCGGCTGGGATGACGGAAAGTTTTTGGAGCACTGGAAAGAAATCATGAAGGACTATGATTTCAATGTAGTGGGTCAAATAGCTGTAAAGGAAGCCCCGAGTGAGGATGAAATCAATAAAGCTAAGGAACTTGGCAGATTGCTGGCAAAGTAAAACTTGATAATAAGATGCCCGGTTTCAGATTAATGAAATTGAGCATCTATACTGCTGTATAGTCTAAAATAATATGCTATATGGCTATAAGAATAAGAAAGAGGGTAGGTACAATGAGGAAAATGAAAACAATGGATGGAAATACAGCTGCAGCACATATTTCCTATGCATTTACAGATGTAGCAGCTATATATCCAATAACTCCTTCATCACCAATGGCAGAGCATGTGGATGAATGGGTTGCTCAAGGAAGAAAGAATATATTTGGACAAACTGTTAAGGTTATGGAAATGCAGTCAGAAGCTGGTGCAGCTGGTGCAGTTCATGGATCTTTACAGGCTGGTGCTTTAACAACAACTTATACAGCATCTCAAGGTCTTTTACTTATGATTCCAAATATGTACAAGATGGCTGGAGAACTTTTACCTGGTGTACTTCATGTTTCTGCAAGAGCATTGGCAGCAAGCTCACTTAACATCTTCGGTGACCACCAAGACGTTATGGCATGTAGACAAACAGGTTTTGCATTACTTGCAGAAAGTTCCGTACAGCAGGTTATGGATTTGTCAGCAGTTGCACATCTTGCAGCTATAAAGGGAAGAGTTCCATTCCTCAATTTCTTTGATGGATTCAGAACTTCACACGAAGTTCAAAAGATAGAAATGTTAGAGTATGATGAAATAGCTAAGCTATTGGATATGGATTCAGTAAATGCCTTCAGAAGAAGAGCATTAAATCCTGACCATCCTGTAACTCGTGGTACAGCTCAAAACCCTGATATATACTTCCAGGAAAGAGAAGCTGTTAATAAGTACTACGAAGCTATTCCTGAATTAGTTGAAAGCTATATGGCTGAAATAACTAAATTAACAGGAAGAGAATATCATCTATTTAATTATCATGGAGCACCAGATGCTGAAAGAATGATAATAGCTATGGGTTCTGTATGTGATGCTGTAGAAGAAACTGTAGATTATTTAACTGCAAAAGGTGAAAAAGTAGGTTTATTAACAGTTCACTTATACAGACCATTCTCATTAGAACATTTCTTCAAATACATACCAAAGACTGTTAAAAAGATTGCAGTTCTTGATAGAACTAAGGAACCTGGATCAGCTGGTGAGCCGCTTTACCTGGATGTAAGAAATGCATTCTATGGAAAAGAAGAACAACCAGTTATCGTTGGTGGAAGATATGGTTTAGGATCAAAGGATACAGTTCCTGCTCATATTTTACCTGTATTTGAAAACTTAAAAGCAGACAAGCCAAAAGATGGCTTTACAATTGCTATTGTTGACGATGTAACTAATACTTCATTACCTGTTGGAGAAGATATAGATGTAACTCCTGAAGGAACTAAGGCTTGTAAGTTCTGGGGTCTTGGATCAGATGGTACTGTTGGAGCTAACAAGAGTGCAGTAAAGATTATAGGAGATCATACAGACATGTATGCTCAGGCTTACTTTGCATATGACTCAAAGAAGTCCGGCGGTATTACAGTTTCTCACTTAAGATTCGGTAAGAAGCCAATTAAGTCCCCATACTTGATAAATAAGGCAGATTTCGTAGCTTGCCATAATCAGTCTTACGTTTATAAGTACAATGTTTTGGAAGGCTTAAAGAAGGGCGGTAAGTTCCTACTTAACTCAATCTGGACACCAGAAGAAGTAGAAACTCATTTACCTGCTTCCTATAAGAAATTTATTGCTGAAAATAACATTGAATTCTATACATTAAATGCTGTTAAGATTGCTCAGGAAATCGGTCTTGGCGGAAGAATCAACATGATAATGCAGTCAGCATTTTTCAAAATAGCTAATATAATTCCTGTAGAAGATGCTATAAAGTACTTGAAGGACGCTGTTGTAACTTCTTATGGTAAGAAGGGACAAAAAGTTGTTGATATGAACAACGCTGCTATCGATAAGGGTGTTGAATCTATCGTAAGAATCAATGTTCCTGAAAGCTGGAAGGAAGCAGTAGAAGCTGAAGCAGCTGCTACAGTAGATGTTCCTGATTTCATAAAGAATATTGTTATTCCTATGAACAGACAAGATGGAGATAAGCTTCCTGTAAGCGCTTTTGTTGGAATGGAAGATGGTACATTCCCACAGGGAACTGCTGCTTATGAAAAGAGAGGAATAGCAATTAGTGTTCCTGAATGGCAAATGGACAAGTGTATTCAGTGTAATCAGTGTTCATTCGTATGTCCACATGCTGCTATAAGACCTGTTCTTCTAAATGAAGAAGAAGCTGCAAAGGCACCTGCTGAATTGCAGACTAAGGCAGCTACAGGAGCTAAAGAGCTTAAGTTCTCAATAGTTGTTTCACCGCTTGATTGTTCAGGTTGCGGAAACTGTGCAGATATATGTCCTGCAAAGGAAAAGGCACTTGTTATGAAGCCTCTTGACAGCCAATTGGAAAAGACAGCTGCTTGGGAGTATTCTACAAAGGTATCACATAAGGATAACCCAATGAACAAGTACTCTGTAAAGGGAAGCCAGTTCGAACAGCCATTACTTGAATTCTCAGGTGCATGTGCAGGTTGTATGGAAACTTCATATGCTAAGCTTGTGACTCAATTATTTGGTGACAGAATGATGATAGCTAATGCTACAGGATGTTCATCAATTTGGGGAGCATCAGCACCGGCAACTCCATACACTACTAACTACAGAGGTCATGGACCATCATGGGCTAACTCATTATTCGAAGATAATGCTGAGTTCGGTCTTGGAATGTACCTTGGAGTTAAGCAGGTAAGAGAAAGATTAGCTGGCGTTGCAGCACAAGTTATAGCTGGTGAGGCAAGTGCAGAGTTAAAGGCCGCTCTTCAGGATTGGGTTGACAACATGTATGTTGGCGAAGGCTCAAGAGAAAGAGCAGACAAGTTAACTGCATTACTTGAGACTGAAAAAGACGAATGCTCATTATTAAAAGATTTATATAATAACAGAGATTTCTTCGTTAAGAGATCAAACTGGATCTTCGGTGGAGACGGTTGGGCATATGATATCGGATTTGGTGGAGTTGACCACGTTCTAGCTTCCGGAGAAGATGTAAACATATTTGTATTTGATACAGAAGTTTACTCAAATACTGGTGGACAATCATCAAAAGCAACTCCTACATCTGCTATAGCTAAGTTTGCTGCTAGCGGTAAGAGAACAAAGAAGAAGGATCTTGGAATGATGGCTATGAGCTATGGCTATGTATATGTAGCACAGATAGCTATGGGAGCTGACAAGAACCAGACATTAAAGGCTATTCAGGAAGCTGAAGCTTATCCAGGACCATCATTAATAATAGGTTATGCTCCATGTATTAACCATGGATTAAGAACAGGTATGGGTAAGAGCCAAAATGAAGCTAAGAGAGCAGTAGAGTGCGGATATTGGGCACTATACAGATTCAATCCTACACTAAAGGAACAAGGAAAGAATCCATTCTCCTTAGATTCAAAGGAACCAACTGGAGATTTCAGAGAGTTCTTAATGGGTGAAGTAAGATACTCTTCACTTGCTAAGGCTTATCCTGAACAGGCGGATGCATTGTTTGCAAAGACACAAGAAGATGCTAAGGAAAGATTGGATGGCTACAAAAAGTTAGCTGCTCAATAATAATAAAGAGAGTTCAAGACGTTGTCTTGAACTCTCTTTATGTATTAGATTGTGATGTAAATACTCTTCCGAGGTACAAGTAGTATTTGTTTAGTACTCACCGTGACATTGCTCAGCTCTGAAGAAATACTAAAAACAGAGCTGTGTCACGAGTTGGAGAAGTAGTAAAAGGGTCTATCAATATTTACAGTTCTGAGGTAGATTAAACTCTTTTTAAAATTATTTTAAAAAAACTCTTTTATTATTTTCACTTTAAGGGTAAAATTAGAACATGAAGCTTAAAGGAGGTGAATTCGTATATTATAGCTGCTATAGTATACGGGACTAATATGGATAATGAAAAAATAAACAGCTGTGGTTGTGGAGATGAAGGCTGCGGATGCGGACACGACCACGATCATGAACACGATCATGATGGTTGCGATTGCGGTTGTGGAGATCACGAACACGGCCCTATCGTTGTAGATTTAGAGGACGAAAACGGTAACGTTGTTCAATGTGAAGTAGTTGATGGATTTGAATATAAGGAAAATGAATATGTTTTAGTTCAGAATCCTGAGGATGGCTCAGTTTACCTGTTTAAGGTAGTAGGAGAAGGCGAAGAAGGGGAACTTGTAGTTCCTGAAGATGCCGAATTTGAAGAAGTTACAGCTTATTATGAAAGTACTCTAGAAGAAGAATAAAAAAGGGCCTATGGCCCTTTTTTCTATTATAAGAGGAGGATAACAGTGGTACAATTAGGGATTTTTGATATAGATTATACTATTACAAGAAAAGAGACGCTGGTAGAATTTTATAAGTTTATGGTAAAAAAGAATCCAAGGCTTTTAAAACATCTTCCGGCTACAATTTTAACTGGAATTCTATACTTAGCAAAAAGAGTTGAGTTAAAGAATGCAAAGGAAGCTTTTTTAGCCTTTGTGGAAGATATTCATGAAGAGGATATGAATAAACTTGTAAAGGAATTTTATGAAAAGAAGCTGACCAAATTGTTTTATGCTGACGCTATAAGCGAGATAAAGAAGTTGAAAGCAGAAGGCTGTAAAATATTTTTAATATCTGCTTCTGCGGAATTTTATCTTAAAGAGTTTTACAGTATTCCTGAAGTTGATAAGGTAATAGGAACAAAATATAACATGAAGGATAAGTTTCACAGTGCGGTAATGCAAGGTGAAAATTGTAAGGGAGAAGAAAAGGTAAAAAGACTGATGGAGGTTTTGGAGGAAGAGAAAATGGAAGTGGATTTTAAAAATTCATATATGTTTTCAGATTCATTATCGGATCTTCCGCTGTTAAAGCTGGTAGGTAATCCTTTCTTAATTAACTATAAAAAAAGGCATGGTAATATTAAAATATTAAAATGGAAATAGGTGGTGGATAAAATGAGTGAATGCTTTGGAAGGTACTTTATAAAAGATGGAGAAATCATGGATAATGAGTTATTTAGTGATGATAATATCAAGAAGGGCAGATCAATTTATGAAGTTATAAGGATAATTGACAGAGTTCCGCTTTTTTTAGAAAAGCATTTGGAGAGGCTTGCTAACTCTGCTGCATTGATGAACTGTAGCATGCTGCTGGATTTTAAAGGAATAAAGGAAAACATGGAAAAGCTTATAGCTGCAGAAGAAATTTGCTGTGGGAATATAAAGCTGGTTTTTAATTACAAAGATATTGAGAATAATTATCTCTTTTATTTATTCAAACATTCATATCCTAAGCCTGAATTGTATTTAACAGGTGTTCCTACCGTTTTATATCATGGTGAAAGGCAAAATCCCAATGCCAAAGTTATTAATATACATTTTAAAGAAAAGGTTGAAGCTAAAATAAAGGCTAACAATGCTTATGAAGCAATATTGGTTGATAATGAGGGTTATATAACCGAAGGCAGTAAGTCCAACATTTTCATGGTAATAGAAGGCAAGGTAGTGACTTCGCCGGTAGAGGCGGTTTTGCCCGGAGTAACAAGGAATATAATAATTGAATTAATAAAAAGTGCACATATAGAATTTAGTGAACAGCGAATTCATTATACTCAGTTAAATTTCATCAAGGGTTTATTTATAACAGGTACTTCGCCAAAAGTGCTCCCCATTTGTTCAGTGGATAACACGGGCTTTAATTCGAGTGAAAATGAGATAATTAAAAAAATAATGGAATTATATAATAATAAGGTTAAAGAGTATATTGACAGAAGAAATATTTAATAAAATTTTGAAAAATATATTAAATATCTCAAGAAATTATTAAAATGTATTAAAGGATAATAAAAAAATGACGATAAATAAATATATATAAGAAGATATACAATTTATTGTAATACTTTTTGTTATTTAAGGATTTTTTATGATATACTTAGGGTAATAGTATTAATTTTTAAAAGATGGAGGAATTTTTCTATGGGGACCAAGATTTTCAAAGGTAATAGCTTAGAAGAATGTTTAGAAAGAGCCCATATAGAAATGAACTTACCCTCTGATAAGCTTAATTATAAAGTAGTTGAAGAAAGAAAGGGTCTATTCAAGAAAACAATTACAATTTCTGTTGAGGAACCTATTGAAGATAAACCTCCGGAAAACGGCAGAATTATTGTGAGAGACGGCATAATCTTGATAGAGGATCCTGAAG
>JAEZDX010000656.1 GCA_023417975.1 Bacillota bacterium | reverse complement strand
AGCTATAGTATATGGACATGGAAAAATAACAATAAACTTGGCGGGACAGCCATATTGGTATTAGTAGCAATACTTCTTGGTCTTTCAATGTACATTGCTATCGTAAGAGGATAAATCTTAGGTAGTAATAAGTCCGCAGACAACTTCAATCTGCGGACTATAAGCTTTATCATGTATGTAATTATACTCTTCCCTCATATATTTTGAGATTTGACAAATTAACTTCGAAGGTTCCTGTATCTGTATATTTGTTAACTGATTTTCCGTGGTAAACATCATCAAGAATTCCCAAAGATAATGTTCCCCATGAGAACGCTCTTTGTGAAATGGCACTTGTAATATAACCTTTTTTTATTGCAGCTTGTATATCCTTTGTAAAATCCATTGTTATAACCTTTAAGTTCAAATGATGAGTTTCAACATATTTTGCATAAAGAAGGCCCCACCCTACATTTGTTGCAAAAACCAGCTTAGTATTAGGATGCATTTTCAGCATATTACTTATAATTTCTTCTGCCTCTTTATAGGATGGCTCACTCTTTATACTCACTTCATTAACTTTTATACCTGAATTTCTTTTAAGCTCTTCAATAAATCCCATAGCTCTATTTTCTATTGAACCTATATGTGAATCTGACCATAAACCAACAATTACTTCTCCTTGACCGCTCATTAACTTTTTAGCCACATTTGCTGCTGCTTTTCCTGCAGCTGTGCCATTTGTTTCGATAAGCGCTTCATATTTTATTTTATCAATTTTAGAGTTTATAAATACTATCTTTGTTCCTCTATCAGTTAATATCTTTAACTTTTCAATTACTCTATTATCATCGATTGGGCTTATAATTAACCCTTCTCTGCCTTCTAAAATAATCTTGTCAAGCATCTCAGCCATTTCAGATGCTCCAGTACTTCTAGTTTTCGGCGCATAAAAATCCACCTCTACGTTAAAGGATTTTGCTGCTTTGATAGTTTCTCTGCGTGCCGGTTCCCAAAAAGGATCATTCAAATCAAAGATTACGGATATCCTCTTTTTAGCCTTTACAGCCTTTTTAATTTGGATTTTATTAAAATCCGTTTCGATAACATTTACTTTTCTCGCAAGATCATTAGCCATTTTGTTCAATATGACTGTTGATGCATTTTGATCTATTGCCAATGATGCAACTTCTTCCGTAGTTGCAGCAGATTCTTGTATTACCGATGATATATTTGAAATGGCATTTACGAGCTCAGCTTTTTGAGTTGAAATATGCTCTTCTTCTCCGTTAAAAATCTTTTGATCTTTAATAAAAATATCAGTATAATTGTTTATTTTTTCAAAAGCCTCAATAACCGACGAAACTGATTTATCCTGGTCCTTAAAAATACTCTGTGAATTATCTATTGTAGCCTTTAACGAATTCAGTTCACTAACTATGGTTTCGATGGTTTTATTAATATTTTCGCTTGCTGCTCTGCTGCCCTCAGACAACTTTCTAACCTCATTTGCCACTACGGTAAAGCCTTTACCCGCTTCACCTGCCCGAGCTGCTTCAATAGCAGCATTAAGTGCCAAAAGATTTGTTTGTTCGGCTATTCCAAATAATACATCCGTGACTGCACCTATTTTTTGAACCTTCTCCAAAAGCTTATAAATTTCATCAGTAATTTCATGTATTACCTTCTGGTTCTTTTCCTGACATACCTGTAATTCATCAATGGCTTCTTTTCCTAACTGGTTTGTACATCCCATTTCATTAGCTAAATCAATCAATTCCTTTGATCTTTCGTCCATATTGTTTATTTTATTAGAAAAATCATCTGTCAGCATTATACAATGTTCTACATCCATAGTCTGCTGAGTAGTTCCTTCTGCAATAGTTTCTGCTGCCTGCTTAACATTATTGGATGCATCCAGTAGTTCATCAACTACACCTTCCAATTGCCCGGATACTCTTTTTATATCTTCAAATTGTTTATAGAAGTTAAGAAAATGACCTTTTAAATTACTATAAATTTTCCCTATTATTGAATCCTGTATGTGCGACTTAACCTTAGCAGATTTATTCTCTTCTCTAAAATCCCAATTAAGAATTTTCTCTGTCTTTAGCTTGTCTTCTTCTGTTATTCTCAAAGCTTTCCCATTAAACAAAAAACTCAGCGGTTTCTTCATTTCATTCACATCCTTAGATAATATTAATAACCTATACATAAGTTTATGGTATTACCCGTTTCACAAACGTTTACATAGAAACAAAAAAATAATAACCGGCATATATTTCCATTCTTTCTTTTTATTATAAACCTTTTTCTTAATTACATCAATATTTATCAAAATTAATCATTTTGTACTTTTAGTCTTTAAAATATTTGCCAAAAAATAATATTTTTTATGATACTGATAAAAATTTATACTATAATTATAAAACTAATAATTTTATCCTTAAACTTTATTTTTTTGTGCATTGATTTCTTATTGCGTTATAATTTAGAATAGAATAATTATATGTACTAATCAATGCATCAATTTCTGTATAAGTGAGGTAATAGGTATGGATATTTCAGTAAATAAGAAATTAGCTATAATTAAAACCGGAGGCACCTATAATTTTATCAAAAACAGCTTAGGTGATTTTGATAAAATGATAATTAATAAACTTTCTCTACCTGAAGAGAGTATTAAGATTTATTCGATATATGAAGATGAATTTCTACCAAAGTTCGACGAAATCTGTGGAGTTATTATTACAGGCTCCCATTCTATGGTTACTGACCTTGAACCGTGGAGTATTCGATTGGAAAGCTGGCTTAGAAAAATATCGGAATTTAATATACCTGTTCTTGGTATATGCTATGGACATCAGGTTATTGCACGTGCCTTTGGAGGTGATGTCAACTATCATGCCGACGGACATGAAATAGGAAGTGCTAAAATATTTATGACACAAGCTGGTGAACAAGATCCTCTTATGGGTATTTTACCTTCTCAATTCGATGCTTATGTTGCTCATTCTCAATCAGTTATAAAATTGCCGAAAGGCGCAACATTATTAGCAGGCAACAATTTCGAAAAAACACAGGCATTTGTTATAAAGAATAGTATATGGGGAGTACAATTCCATCCTGAATTTACATCCTATATTATTAATGCCTATATAGATACCTCAAGTGCTAAGCTTATTAAAGAAGGTTTTAATATTGAAGCTTTAAAAGCTGCTGTTATTGAAAAAGAAAATGATTTTGGAACTAAGCTTTTAAGACGATTTGTTGAGCTAATAGAAACTCAATATGTTTAACTAATTACCAATGGAAAGCTAAAAATAGCTTTCCATTGCTTTTATCATATTATAAATCATAGTGTTGTACGGAACAGATATATTATATTTATTTCCTAGTATGACTATACTTCCATTTAGGCTGTCAATCTCTGTCTTAATTTTCCTTTCAATATCCTGCAATGTAGAGGATCTATGCTCATAAGTAGACGGCACCAGTTTACTATAGAATTCCTTTCTATACTCCTCGGCATTTCTCCAATCTGTAACATATCCTGCCGCTGTTATTACTGAAAATATCTCTTCAATTATATTATTCATTATGAAAACAGAATTCTCAGATTCAGTAAGTTTTCCGTAGGGTACTCCAAGTATTGCACTTAATGGATTTAAGGTACAATTATAAAGCATTTTAGCCCACAGAGCCTTTGCAACATCTTTTGTTACTCTGCAAGGAATTCCACCAATGTCAATAGCTTCTGCTAAAGGTAGCAACGTGATTATATCCTCACCGTATAAACTTCCCATCAGAATTGGTGAGGCGTGCACGGTCACTTCGCTTATATTCCATTCCGGTCGTTGAAAGCCTGTAATTACCCTGGCTGAATATATTTGCGTTTTACTAAAGTACTCAAGGAAGGGTTCATCATTGCCCCATCCATTTTGGAATATGACAATTTTACCGTTTAACTCTAGTAGTCTGCTGTTTCGCTCTAACTGTTTTGCAGTATCTTTATTACTTGTACTTTTCGTGCATATCATTATAAAATCATAATTTTGATTTTCAATACTATCAAAATTATCATAAATCTTAATGCTTTCAGGTGGTATAACAACTTCTTTGAATATTCCTATTCTTTTAATTCCTCTTGAACAAATAGTTGCTTTAGTTCTTTCTTTTGCTATAAAATCTACCGAATGTCCAGCTTGAAATATTGATGCAGCAACCCCCAAGCCTGCTGCAC
>JAEZDX010000630.1 GCA_023417975.1 Bacillota bacterium | reverse complement strand
GTATCACTTGGGCCCAAATGTTCAGGTCGGAAATATATATCCCCTAATGTATGCAAAGACATTCTTTGATGGCATGAAGGAAGAAGGCCAGGAGAACATAATTAATCTTCTAAGATGTGCATGGGCTGGAAGTCAGCGGTATGGTGCTCTTGTATGGTCAGGAGATATTGATTCAAGCTTTGATTCTTTAAGGAATCAATTTGCAGCGGGACTTAATATGGGTTTGGCAGGAATACCGTGGTGGACAACAGATATAGGAGGATTCCATGGAGGAAATCCAGAGGACCCTGCCTTTAGGGAATGTATTATCCGTTGGTTTCAGTATGGTGCATTCTGTCCTGTGTTCCGGTTACATGGAGATCGAGAGCCCCATTTTGAACCTCTTGGAACAAGCGGCGGTGGATTATGCGCAAGTGGAGCTGCCAACGAGGTATGGAGTTACGGTGATGAGGCATATGAAATCTTTAAGAAATATATGTTTATTCGTGAAGCTATGAAGCCATATATAACAAGGATAATGAAGGAAGCACACGAAAAAGGAACTCCAGTCATGAGACCACTATTCTATGATTTTCCCAAGGAGCAAGTTTGCTGGGAAAGTACAGATCAATATATGTTTGGGCCGGACCTTCTTGTGGCACCGGTACTTTATGAAGGTGTAAGAGCAAGAAAGATTTACTTGCCTTCAGCTTCAGAGTGGAAAGATTTAAAGTTGGGGCAGATATATAATGGTGGGCAATGGATTGACTATGAAGCTCCATTGGAATGCATACCGGTATTTCTTAAGAACCATGCTGATATTTCCATTAATGGAATATAAAAATAAATTCATAGGGTACTACTAAATTGTAGTTTTAATCCGGCAGCGTAGGCTGTCGGATTTTTATATAAACGTGGTTTATACGTGATTTTGGATAAAGAAGTATTTCCTCTAACAAATAATAATTTATGGCCTGCAGTAAATATGGACAAATATAATGTTATGGATTAGAATATAGAAAATAAAGAGGCAGTTATTGTTAATTTACGCAAAGCTGTAAATTGGAGTGCATAAAGGCTTGTATAAGCAGATTATTTATCAGGTGGTAAGGTTATGAAATTGTATTTGGTAAGGCATGGACAAACCCATGGGAATATAGAGAGAAGATACGCGGGTCGTAGTGAAAGCCAACTGTCTTCAAAAGGAATAACAGAAATGAAAAAGGTTAAAGAGATTATTGGCAATGCACATTTTGATGCGGTTTTTACCAGTGAAAGAGAGAGAACTATTGATAGTGCAAGATTGCTGGTGAATGAAAAACTAAGCATCGACTGCAGATTGAATGAAAGAGATTTTGGGATTTTTGAGAATAAGACTTATAAGGAGATATGCCACAATAATCCCGTGGAGCAAAAGGCTTGGGAAGATAATTGGATTGATTATAAAATTCCTAAGGGTGAAAGTGTAAAAGATGTATATGAAAGAGCTGTACAATTCATGAAAACTCTTGAAGAAAAAAACTATGACAACTGTCTTGCAGTAACTCATGGTGGAATTATCAGATTGATATATTGTTATGTACTTGGAGGAGACTTGAATAATTTTTGGAAAATTGCTTCAAAAAACGGTAGCATATCAATACTTAAGTTTGAATATAAAAATTGGTATATTGATTCAATAATACAATTGGAGGCCGTGGAAAATATAGATGTACATAAGAGAAGACTAAGAAGCAACGGTACAGGTGCAATAAAGAATATTGAAGTTGTGAGGTGTAAGGATGAGTAGAATAATTCTAGTGACAGGAGGAACACGAAGTGGTAAAAGCAGCTTTGGAGAGGAACTGTTAAAGGAAAAGCATAAGGTTTTGTATATTGCCACTGCAATCATTACGGATGATGAGATGAAAGAAAGAGTGGAAATACATAGAAGCAGAAGAAATAAGAATTGGGAAACATTTGAAGGATATAAAGAACTTAAAAAGGTTGTGATGGAAACTGAATGTAAGTACATTATGCTTGAGTGTGTTACTACTATGATTACAAATTTGATTTTTGACAAATATGATGATGTAGATAATTTGACTAAAGAGGAAATTCAAGTTCTGGAAGAGGAAATTAGCGGACAGTTTAATGAACTGATCTATGCATGCAGAGAGACTGATAAGGAGCTTGTAATAATTACAAATGAAGTCGGTATGGGCTTGGTATCACCGTATAAGCTTGGCAGAATTTTTACAGATATAACAGGAAGAATTAATCAGATGCTTGGCAGACTCAGCGATGAAGCCTATTTTATTGCAGCAGGTATGCCTTTAAAGCTTAAATAAATTGAGAGATTAGGGCAGCAATGAATTAGTGCGCTGAAAACATTTAATTATAAACTACCCGGTTTTTTAATAGAAGGAGAAAAATATGAAAAACTACTTTAATAGTTTCTTGCTTATGCTGCAATTCTTGACGAGAGTGCCTATAAATAAATCCCTTCCATGCGAAAATGAAAATTTCAAGATGGGAGCGAATTTCTTTTCCGTAGTAGGACTACTTATAGGCGGGTGTCAATATTTGCTGTTTATAATAT
>JAEZDX010000623.1 GCA_023417975.1 Bacillota bacterium | reverse complement strand
GTTTACTATAATCAATTACACATATATAAAGAAACATATATAGATTTGATTTTACAAATCCATTTAAATTCTCTGCTTGTACATCAATTTTATTACATATAACTTTACATTAATTTCATAAACATATCAATAATGTAAAGCACTTCTTTAACTGTACTTATAAACATGCTAATATGAAAATATAATTACAGCATTACACTTTATGATAAATTTTACATATACCAACACGCCAGAGCCAGTAATATTCTGCAGGGGGTAAGAAATATGCGGAGAAAAAAATCAGCTTATATTGCTATAGCTGCAACCTTGGTTATTGCTTGCGCTATAATAATCACATATCTATCACCAAAAGGCGGAACTATTTCTATGAAAAATAACACAGACAAAGATATATCCGGATTAATAATTAAGTATTCAGATTCTACTGACACTGTAAATGTACCGATCATATCCCAAAAGGAAAAATATAAAACCAAGGTAGTGCTTCCGGAAAACTTTTCAGAGGGCTGTATTAAGGTTTGTTACATAGACAAGCAAGGTAAGAATCATGAAGAATATTTGGAAGGCTATATTGAGAAGGGGTATAACGGTAAGGTTACGGCAAATATAAATTCAATAGATGACAACGGTGTTCTATCAATAAAGGTTGATAAGTAGATGAGAAAGGCCCTATGTCTCCACTTTGGCTGTTGGATTATTTCTATATAAATTAGTTCACATAATCATGAACGTCATTCAGCTTTAAATTAGGTATTTTTCTTTCATCTTTAGCTTTTTCATATTCATTTATATCAAAGGGTCCAAGTACCGTGGAAGTTGTTTTCTCTATTATCCAATAGTAAACTTTTGTTTCATCCGGTATAGTATATGCATTTTTTATATTGTCAGGATACATCCGTTTCATTCCAAATTGCTTAACTAAGATATATTTATCGTTAGAGTTAAATTCCGAAACTGATTCTGGAATTACAATAACATTATATTTATCGACTATCATAAAAGTGTATCTTGATATCTTATCGATACTGTAGTCCACACTTATAGCATATCTACTGGGTTTAGCTTTTTCAGTGTTACATGCAGTAAATATAAATAATGAAAAAACAAGCATAAAGCTTAAAATTCTAAGTTGAATTTTTGCCAAATAAATCACCTCTCTCTAATGATTATAGCCTCTAGAGTCGGAAAGGAATTTGGATTTAGTGACTTTTTTAAATTCTTGTATAAAAAAATAAGAAGGTCTTAATAAAGTTTATAGTGGTACCAGTCAGTTTATTGGTATTTAATAATGCTAATACCCATATACACTACTAATATACTACACCCCCACTTATGGGTGGTTGGGCATTTTCCTTAAATTCACGAAATATCTTAGAAGCTGTTCTGATAGCAAAATAACCTACTGTCTCATCTCCATCAGTAAGCCTTGGGTGGTGCCATTCATAAATGCATTCCTTCAGAATGCGGATGTTCTTATCTCTAAACGCCTCAGCTGCACCTTTATTTTCTAATGCATAAACATCTATTTCAATCAATCCATCGTATAGTAATAAATCTTCTTTATTATATTCTTTGTTTATATTGGCTCCGGAGTACCCATATAATAATACATCTTTATCTGAATTAAGTAATTTATAGTAAATCTCTATTCCTACACTCATTAAGCTTTAATTCCCTTCTTCATTATAAAAATCCTCATCTATTTTCTTTCTTTGCTTCAAATCATATATAAGAACTCTTTGTCCAGCACCAATAAATAATGTATCAGCTTCAGGTAAGACTAAGAATCCTGGATTGAAGCCTGCTGCACATGGCTCATAACTTTGAGCTATGGTTATAAATGGCCATCCATCACCTGTTCCAACACATATGAAAAATATTTCACCATCTCTATTATCTAAATCATATTCTTCAGATAATTGAGCATGCTTAACATAGCTTCGGTAATTTATATTGCTCAACATTTATTATATAACTGCCGATAGTACATGAAATCATAGTTATCTCACACTTTCTATAAAAAACTATAATAGTTCTTTTCTAAAGCTTTCTAAACACTTCATATAATCTTCCTTTAAAAACTTAAGTCTGGGAACTTCATACCATTCAATGTTTTCATCATTTTGATAATATTTGTATGTGTAGTTATGTAAACGGCGCATTTTCTCTTCATTCCAATTCTCAGAAATCCATGTGTTCCATTCAACATCACCTACATTGCACCATGCTAATGTTCCGGAATACTTTTCTACGTCTTCATCTGACCATGCTTCTACATCTAAGATACCAGACTGAGTCTCTTTGTTAAAATCATAATTGTCCTTTAAAGTGCATCCTATCTTTTCCCAACACACTTCTCTATGAGTAACACTTGTTTTTACAACTAAAACAATACAATATAAATCTAAATCTTCAGGACAAACAAATATAGGAATATTTAGAGTTTCATTTTGGTTATCTAACAACTCCCATATAAATTTGCTTTCATTCTTGCAATTAAGAGAGCTACCCCATGCAGGATACAACCCTTTTGTTTTTGAGAATCCTGTTTTTTCATATAAAAAATCTCCCAAAGGCTTCCCATTAACAACAATATTTAATTCATCATGTCCATATTCTGTTCTTATGACTTCAGCACTTATTTTATCCATGTTAACCTACTTTCCCTGTTTTGCATCCACCTTGCTTGTTCCTTATTTCTATGCACTGGTCACGGATTTCTTTTCCTCCGGCTTTATGAATAGCTCCATCTACTCCGCCACCACCAAGTAAGCTGCTATTTGCTGCATTTACAATTGCATCTACTTCTATCTTTGTTATATCACCTTTAATTAACTTGATTTTGCTTTTGATATATTGCATATCCACCTTAACAACCTCCATAAATCCACCTTAAAATATCACTTAGTTACATACAACAAGTATCAATACCTATAAACATTAAATCTTCTAATCAGCGTGAACGTAACAACAATGATGCCTCTACAAATTCATGGTCATTATTAATAGGCTATATATAAGTAACTGAAGCATTCCTATAATCCATATAAAAATCTTAATACCTTTATAAGCCTTTTTATATCCACATTGTACCATAATTGCATATGACTTAAAATAAATACAGCTGTGGTTCGCTGATATTCCACAATTATTAATTATATTAAGAAGCCCAAAAAGAACCATGATTTCTCAAGGTTCTAATTTCACTTTCATATGGCAAATTAAGCATTTACTTATGGAATAATATATTATTCATTTCTGATTATAACTTGTATGCGCCGATTACTCCTCATGATATATTTCTAAGCTAACAATTGAGCTTTTCACTAATTACGCCATATTTCCTAAACCCATATATACATAACTTTATGTTCTCTATGGACTTTTACAATACTCATCGCTATTACTCATAGGGAATAATGTATGAACCATATCATATGATTCTTCAATGCAGCTTTTGATTTTCATCTTTAAACTCCTACAATCCAATAATTTGCTCTTGAAGATCAATAATCTCAAATCTCTTAATCATAATATGACAGAGGTGAACTATATCGCTAGATTTTCCCTCATTAATTTCATCATAAACAAGTATATTCACAATGTCATTTTCTCCCGTCAAAATAAAAAACATCAAGAGTCTAATTCCTTAAACCCTTGATATCACTTGGAGCTCCCAAGCGGATTCGAACCGCTGACCTACTGATTACGAATCAGTTGCGCTACCAGCTGCGCCATGGAAGCATGAGTTATTATTTTTGTCTTCAAAGACTTTGCCGTAGCCTTAGCTCACTTTTAGTCTCAAAGAATATTATAAACATTTCTTCAAATAAAATCAATATCATACTTTAAATGTGTAACCTCCTCTCTGCTTTGCTATGTTGCTGCTCACAGCCCACCTTCCTCTGCTGCCTTTGCTTTGATTCCTCCAATAGCCTTGTCATTGCCTCTCCGCCTTCCCTAGCTTCCTTACTTCATAAGCAAATCAACAGCCCTGCCGCTCTTGTTCTCGGCATCTACCCCTCAAGAACATATCGCGATATCATGAC
>JAEZDX010000612.1 GCA_023417975.1 Bacillota bacterium | reverse complement strand
TAACGATACATATCAGCTCATCATAGTAATAACCGGTTTTCTTATACGGTAAATATATTATATCACATAATTGGTTTCCGGAGACTGGAATAGTTTCATCACAAAAGCACATATTGACTTCAGCTTTTCCATTCAAATAGTTTAGCAATACTCCATTATTGTTATGTTTCACAACGAAGTTTAACGATTTATCCCTATATGCAAAATCTTCCTTTGAATCTACATTATGAATTGCTCCAACATTAAATTTTTTTCTCAGCAGCATATCCCCACCTTTATACTTTTCCATGTCTGTAAACAAAACTGACTTAAATCCATTTCTATATATTATGGCATTATTGTAGCCTATCTTCACATATTTGAATTCAGGAACCGGCGAAAAGCTACACAGCACATAGAATATGACTGAAAATAGCGGCAGCCATACAAATCTTCTGTCACGCCTTTTATATAGCATATAACTCACATATATTATAACGAGAACCCATCCGTCAATTGACGATAAAAATATGGGCTTTGATGATATTCTATCTAAAATATATCTTCCGCCCTCTATGGCTTCATATGCTACCTTTAAAAAGAAACAGAAAAACTTAAACAAAAAGTCTATATTTATAAATGGCAATGATATATTACCTAAAATCAAAAGAAGTGAATAAATAGGTACAATAAGTATATTTCCCTGCAGCATTGCCGTACTTGCGGAATTAAACATAGATATACATACCGGCAGCGAATATACCTGAGCACTAAAGGTAAGACTTATGCTTTCATTCAATTTTTCCGGAAGCAGATATAGAGCTTTTCGTATCTTTTCATAATGCAAAAATATTCCCAGCATCGCGAGAAATGATAGTATAGTTCCTGCATCCATAGCATTTGCCGGCCTTACCGCAACTACAATGATTCCTGCCAGACTTAATGAAGACAGAGCATCATAATTTTTATACACTCTTTTTGAAAGCTTCAGCACTATTATCATAATGAGTGATCTCACTGTAGGCGGCGCTGCCCCTGTAAAAAGGCAGTAAACAATTGAAAGTGCTATTCCCCATCCAAAACCTAAAAACATTTCACATACTTTATATATTAAAGCCATATGAAGTCCGGAAACACTGATTACATGAACTATTCCCAAGGAACTCATTTCCTGCATGGTATCCTGCCCCATGTAAGAATCATCTCCAAAGCATGCTGCCATGACCTCAGCCGCCGGTTTTTCACCCATATTTGCCTCATATTTTTCATATAATTTTCTTTTAAAAGTATAGAGCTTACTTATAAAATCTTTTTTTCTGCCGCTTATACTTTTTATTTCAATATCTCCGATTATGCCCTTATCATATTGAGGATTAAATACATAACTTCCATTTATATAAAGCTTTTCTCCTTCAGCTACACCTTGCACATTACCTTTCACTACAAATTTTCTTCCCAGGTAGCTTCCTGTTGAATAATAGCTTTGAACTTTATCTATTCTTATAGGAAAATTTTGTGGAGGAACTAAGCTGTAATATAAATAATAATTAACATATCCTAAAATCAGAAATACTGCTGCCACATATGATAGCTTACTTTTTTGAGTGATAAAAATGCAAGCTAAAAAAGATGCAGCCAAGGCTGCACCAAAAAAATTATTATTTAAGATAAACAAGGCGGAATAACAACCGAATAGAAACGCAATACAATAGTAAATAAGCGGTCTTTTATCAATCATATCTATTTACATTCAGCAAATCCGGAGTACTGGCGGGCTCAAGCTTAAAGTCCCTGTCGTAATCCATATCAACAGTGATTTGAATCCTCTTATTACCGGCATTATAATCAATATCTGCCACTACAGGAATACCGTCTCTTCCCTTAAATCTAAAATAGTTCTCCACCAAATCCTGTACATTTTCTTTTGATAAATCATCATAGCTTAAAAAATAATCATCCTCATGTAAAATCAAATTAACCGTGTTGCTTTCATTGCTTACTATTTCATAAATATCACTATACATGTACTCCACCTCCATGACACAAACAACTTAATTTCAGTACTTATAAGGCATTAACACCCTTTAATACCAAGTCGTTTATCTTTATTTTAACCATAGAGATGTACTTTAAACTTAATTTATCTGTTCATTATAAAAATTAATACTACATTGAATACTATAGTTATACAGTATAGTATATTAGCCATAGATACTATTTTTTTATCTCCAATTCTGAATTTATTTACCGCTAAAAACATAAACAAGTTGAACAGCAAATAACTGCCCATAGAGATACCAAAATAATTCTTGGCAATAAACTCTAAAAGAAATATCACACAGGCAGCAAAGGCGCCTAAAAGATATGGTTTTACAATCTTTATTTTTTTTGTAAGTTTATAATTATCAATTGAATATTCCTTGGGATTATCCAACAAAATTATTATGTTTAACAACGGCAGATTGAAGAAGCTTACCCATAGAACTTTGCTAAAATCAATAAAGCTTTTATCCATTCCAATATATATCAAGCTCAAAAGCATCATGGCAATTAATGAAAAAAGCATGAACTGCAGTGATAAATCTATTTGCTTTAAATATAGCTTTGATCTGTTTATTATGTACATTACATTTTTGATATAATCTTTTTTTACCGCTATATCACTGAAGCTTCTTAATGTTTTTCCGTATTCTTCATTGTAAATTATATTAAAATCCGAGTTTACTGCCGGTGTTATATCCTCCATGCCGCTGGATGTAAAGGCTATATAAGCTCCTTTTTCCTTAAAGGCTTGAATTACCTTAACCTTATTGTCCGGAGTAAGCTTAGAATATATATTTACCCTGGCAAAAGAATTATTAAATTCTTCCTGTGACATATTATCCAATTCTATTCCGCTTATAATTTGATTTACTGAGTTTATAACACCCGTCTTTTTTCCCCATATATATGATGTAAGCTTAGTATCTTCCGTAAAGAAAACCGGCTTTATCCCTAAATGCCTTAAATCTTGAATATACTCCTTTGCATTGTCCAGCATATAATTATCCAGAGCAACCAATCCCACAAAAACCATATTGCTTTCTATATTGGCCCCCGGAGCAGGTTCATAGTTAAAGCTTCTGTAAGCAAGTGCTACAACCGTAAGTCCCTTGCTTTCCATTTTCACTGCTTTATTTCTTGCATGTTCAATATCTTCTTTTAGGAGTTCTGTCTCAAGCCCATTTCTCATTATGAAAGTACAATTATTTATTACATACTCAAGCAATCCTTTTGTATAGGACCTGTATTTTCCTTCTACCTTATATACAGCAGTCATTACTCGTCTTTCATGATCATAGGGAATTACAAACTTTCTTTGGTGACTAAACTCCTGAACCTCGTATTTTAACACATTCTCAATATAAAAGCTTAACCCTCTATCTATCATAAAGTTATAATCTTCGTCAAGGTTTTTTTCAATACTGTTATTGCAGAAAATAGCCGCATTGAATACCCTTGTTATGTTTGAATTCCAATCTTCTTTTTTTACATCGGCACTATATGTAAGCTTATCCGTATATATTTCTCTTAAAACCATATTTTTTTCACTTATTACACCATGTTTTTCAGAAATATTTACATTAATTTTAGGTATCTTTAATACAGCAGAAGTAGTCAGTACATGAATCTCTTCCGTATCCAAATGCAATTTAACAGCAGCTGCAATCATGCCGGCAACGAATACTAAGCCGTAAAAGGAACCTAGAAAAGCTGCTAGCTTCAAAATATTAAAGGCTTGCTGCTTGTCACTATCTGATAAATACGTTATTAAAGCCGCAGCCAGTGAGATAAAAACAGTGCACATTAAATGTATATTATATGTATTTTTACATCTTTCCAATATTCCGTCTTTCTTTGGATTAGCCTTTTCCATTGCCTTTAGCGTTGCAAATGCCGCTGTTGCTTTACCAACCGCCACAACAATACCTTGGCAATTTCCGCCAACTAGCTTTGAAGATTTAAAAAGCATATTTTTTATATTTCCTATATTATTTACTTGCTCTTCTATCTTTGTAGCATATTTTTCGGCAATTCTGCTGTCCCCTGTAATATTTCCCTCCATAACCTTTAATTTTTCACATTCTATAATCCTTATGTCCGCAGGAACCGATTCTCCGCTATGAAGCTTTACTATATCTCCTACAACTATGTCGGAGCTTTCAATATATTCTCCTCTTCCCGATCTTATTACTCTTACCTTATCTTTGTTCATGCTTTTTATCTTTAAGAATTCACTGTATTGCTTAAAGAAGGCTCCATTTTGATATATAATTGCCCCCATTGAAACTATAAGTAAGAGAATCATACCAACATATTGTTTTTCACTGTATAAAATAAATGAATCTATAAGTGCTGCTATAAACCAGTATTGAAATAAAGACTTAATAATGGTTTTTGCTTTTCCACTGTCCTCAAACTCTATTACGTTACTTCCGTAAGCAGCTCTTCTTTTCTCAATTTCCTCTGCTTTCAGCCCATTATACGTATCGCTTCCTAACGCCTTAACCACAATATTCCAGGAAGCTCTGTACCAGTTCTCCATAAGACCACTCCTTGCAAGAATGAGTATATCCTTTCATTAGTATCTATAAACATTCATCTTTAAATCTATTCTTCGTTTATATTTTCGTAAATAATAACATTTTCTTAACCCTAATTAAAGGGCTTCTTTATGAGTTAGTACACAGCTCCATAAGCGTTTATCATTAAAATGCCATAACTCATATGTTGAATCATGAGTTATGGCATTTTAATTGATTAATGAAACGATAAATATATATTTTTTCTTTGACTATTTAAATAATACTCCCCGTAATTTTAAATGTGCCTAATATGACTCAGCATACTATATAAACTTTCTGCACAGTAAGGCTATGTATAAAATTAGTGGTAGGTGTTACACATAGACAGGCTCAGCTTGTCCATGAGTCTTTACCCACCACTAATTTGTTACAGAGCTATAGTGCTATATTCATACATATATAAAGATGTGTGAGTTCAAGCATTAGCTAATTAAAATGTACGCTCACGCATCTTTATATATCTCTTAATTTCTATATATTCTCGAAGGTCATCTGTACAGCTTCTTGGGCTTTAGAAGTCTCGAAACCATCTTTTCTGTCCACAATTTTTGCTGTACTTGTTGTTTTGCATAGATATGCCGCTTTCACTAAATCACCGGTGCTTTTAAATAAGTTCAATATAAAGATCAATCTGCCAATCCAACCGGGAATAAAAAGTGATACAGCAGAAATTATCATAGCCGGTACCATTAAAATTATCAGATACTTTGTCCTATTCAACTGCAGCTTTGAACCTTCATAGGCATGAATATAAATTCCCCTTAAAGAATACTTTACTTTTCCTCCAAATAATTTATACATTATAGCGTGTATACTTTCATGTACCATTGAAATTGGTATCAATATTATCACGAAGAAAAGTATAGTATCCGTAATAAGGTTATTTGTTAAATTCCATACCGTATTATTGAAAAGCAATTGAAACAGTGTTTCACTTATATAACCTCTCAACAAATAAAAAATTCCATATGACAATGCTAAACATGCTCCACGGTTTTTCCATGAATACTTAAACTGCATGTCCTCACCTCCTATTAAGATTATTGACACAAACTAATTAATTTAAACATTTCCCTATTTATTAAATTAGTCTACAGTTATTTTGTCTTTCATCTTTTCGAAGGTCTTCTCTCCAATTCCGCTTATATTTTTCATATCATCTATTTTGTTAAAAGTGCCGTGGCCTTCTCTGTAATCTATAATTTTCTGGGCTGTCACAGGCCCCACTCCAGGAATTTTCTCCAAATCTTCTTTTTCAGCTGTATTAATATTTATTAAATCGCCTTCACTGCCCGAGTTTGCATTTAAAGCAGGCACTGCTGCTGTTGGGTTTGTCTTATCCGGAATTATTATGCATTCTTCATCTTTGAGCTTTTTCGCCAAACTCGGTAACTTGTTTTTATCTGCTTTTTCTGTTAAACCACCTGCCTTTTCAATCAAGTCCTCCAGTCTGCTTCCACTATTCATACTATATACTCCCGGTTTAAGGATTTCTCCTTTTATCTCTACCTTTACATACTTATTACTGCTTCCCGTTACTTCCGAGGTTGCAGTATTTTTACTTATAGTTTCAGACGTTTTCGCTTCAGCAAATATATCATCATAATTTTCTTGTTTATTTGCTTTAATGAAACCTGCTGCAGTAAATACTAAAAATACGATGGCGATAATAATAGAACCTATCAATTTATTTTTCTTTTTCAATGAATTCACTCCCAATAAAAAAGTAAAGATTAATTATTTATGAATTATTGCCAATTTGCAAAAAAACTATCGCATAAAAACACATTTTTTGATATACTGCTTTATATCCGATGAATGTAATCTTTTTCATCAGTTGCATTTCAATGCTTCCGAAGTTTATACTCACTGAATTATAATTTCATCAAAATCGAATTTTGTAAAAATTACATATATGAGACTTCTATTGGGGAATAATAGATTTGACTATTATGTTTGTATGGAAACAAGGAGATTTCTATGATAAAGAGAGTAGGTATATTTTTAGGTGTTTTACTGTTAACCTTAAATACAGTCAAGTTAACTGTTAAAGCTGACATGAGTGCTCCGGTACCTTCTGCGGATAGTGCTGTTTTAATGAATGGTATTACTGGAGAGATAATATATTCAAAAAATCCTGATGGATCTTATCCTCCTGCATCTACAACAAAAATTCTAACTACTTTGTTGGCTTTTGAGAATTGTAATTTGGACGACATTGTTACCGTAGGCAAGAATCCGCCAAATGCAGAAGGAAGCTCAATCGCTTTGCTGGCCGATGAACAAGCTTCTGTAAGAGATTTATTATACGGACTTAATTTACAATCGGGTAATGACTGTGCTGATGCACTTGCTGAGCATATTTCAGGTACAAAGGAAAAGTTCGCCGCATTAATGAATGAAAGAGCGAAACAGCTTGGATGTACAAGTTCAAACTTTGTCAATCCAAGCGGCTTATATGATAAAAATCACAAAACCTCCTCAAAGGATATGGCTCTAATATTAAAGGAATTGATTAAATACCCGGAATATTTGAAAATAGCTTCAACGCTTACATACGAAATGGCACCTAATAATAAAAATCCGGAAATACGCTACATATGGAACAAAAACAAGCTCATCTTACCAAGTTCCGAATATTATTACAAAGGTGCTTTAGCGGGGAAAACGGGCTATACTACCGAATCACAGCATTCCTATGTAGCAGCAGCGCAAAGGGACGGTCAAATAATGATAGTTGCTCTTGTACATGATAATACTTCCGATAGCTATAGGGATACTATCAGACTTCTTGATTATGGCTTTAATAATTTTCAAACTAAAAATCTGTTAAATAAAAATAGTAAGCTGGAAGACTTTATTCTAAACGATGGGACTTCAATTAAGGTATTAGCCGGGGACAATTTCTTTTATACGTCAAATAAAAGCGATACTTCAATTCCCACATGCAACTTAAAGCTCAATACGGATTATATAAATAATAATTCTTTAGAGTTGGGGGCTAAAATAGGTACCGCAAATATTATAAAGAACGGTAACAGCATTGGAACTATTGATATACTCAGCGGTTCCGAGCATAAAGTAAAAATAGCATCCGCATCTATGTCATTAACCTCCGCAAATAAGCCTTCAAATAATGTGCACCAAGTTTTACTCGGAGCTGCAGCCATATTACTTATTGTATTATCGATTAAATACAAAGGATTTCTCAGCCAAAAATTTTATAACAAAAGGAGCAGGCTATAATTCCTGCTCCTTATTTCAATGCTTCAATCAAGTTGTTTATATCTTCCGGCAGTGGACAACTTAATTCTATAAGTTCTTTCTTCCTTGGATGAGTAAATGAAATATAACTGGCGTGAAGCGCCTGCCTATTCATCAAGTTCTCTTCTTCACCTCTGCCGTAAAGCGAATCACCAATAATTGGATGGCCTAAATGACTTAAATGAACCCTGATCTGATGGGTTCTTCCTGTTTCCAACTGAAGCCTTATTACATCCGCTTCTTTAAGATGCTCCATGACTTGGAAATGAGTTATACTTTCCTGTCCTCTTTCATCTTCAATTCTTTTTATGGATTCTGGGCCCTGTCTATAAATAGGTAAATCTATTGTTCCCTTTTCTTCTTTCATATTTCCCCAAATTACAGCTGTATATCCCTTTTTGAAGGTGTTTCTTTCCATTTCTCCAGCTAAAAACATGTGGGCAAACTGGTTTTTTGCTATGACGATAAGACCTGACGTATCCATATCCAGTCTGCTAACCAATCTTACTATGCAGCTTTCATCATTGCTTCTGAAATGGTGAAGCACTCCATTAGCCAAAGTCCCGTGTGTATGGCTTCTTGTAGGATGAACTACTGTAAAAGGCGGTTTATTTATAACTATTATGTCTTCATCTTCAAAGACAATATTTAAATCCATCTCTTCAGGTTCAATATTCTGATCTTCTTCCTTTGATAATATAATTCGAAGCAGCTCACCTGTTTTAATTGCATGATTCAGCTTTACTCTGGAGCCATCTATAGTTATCCTTCCATCTCCAGCCGCTCCTCTGATTAGTCTTGTAGAAAGCTGAAGATATGATTTTAAATAGTCCCTAAGCTTTTTTCCATTATGTTCTTCTTCTATTTTATATTCCAGTATACTTGCCATTTAGTCTAATACTGCAATTGCTTCAATCTCAATTAAAGCATCCTTAGGTAATCTCGCTACTTGAACACAGGAACGTGCAGGCTGTGCATCTATAAAATATTGTCCATATACTTCATTCATAGGAACAAAATCATTCATATCCTTTAAAAATATTACAACCTTTATAACCTTGCTTAGGTCTGCTCCAGAAGCTTCCAATATTGCCTTCACATTTTCCAAGGACGCAGCTGTAGCTTTCTTAATATCATCTTGAACAAGATTTCCGGAGCTCATATCTATTGGCAGTTGACCTGACGTAAATACAAGGTTTCCACTCCTTATTCCTTGAGAATACGGACCAATTGCCGCCGGTGCCTTTTCAGTTTTAATTACTTCCTTCAAATCTCCCATCTCCTTAAATACTAATTATTTCAAAAGGATTGCTATATCCTTATTTTTAGACTCATCATAAATAAAATAAGAAATTCCGTTTATGTACTGCACATCACCTTTCAGAGTTTTCATAACCAAGTCATCAGATTTAACGTCCTTGAGAGATAGACCATATTTTAAAATATCGCTGCCACTCATATTTGTTTCAATATATTGAGGCAGTATATCCAATATCTTCGGTATTTTAGGAATGATAGAAGCGTCTGTCATTTTCTCAAACACCTTTGACATAAATACATGTTGATTTTCTATTCGATCCAAGTCTCCCATAGCCAAACCTGTTCCGTCATTGTTTTTTCTCCACCTGAAAAATTCTTCTGCCTTTTCACCATCCAAATGCACCTTTTCGCCTTTTGTAAAATGGATGTGCAAATTTTGAGTAATATCATCATAATCCATATTGTTTTTTATTACAATATCGACTCCGCCAATTACATCGATAATATTTCTGAAGCCCTCATAATTAACCATTCCATAATAATTTACATTAAGGCCTAGAAGCTGTTCCACAGATTCTACCACCCATGGCACTCCCCCTAGTACATTTGCAGCATTTATTTTTTCATTTTTCCCATTTACTTGAATTAATGTATCTCTTGGAATAGAAATAATATTTATCTTATTTTCCTTGTATTTATAATTTATAAGCATTAACGTGTCAGTTCTTTTATTTCTATTGGATTTACTGCTTCCATCCCCGATGTCCATACCCATTAAAAGTATATTTACCGGCGTGTTATCATCCTTAACCCTATCCGGCTTAAGTACATTACTTCCGGTATTGAATTTATTTAAATATTGATAAAACTTAACTCCTCCATAGGTCAAACCGCTTACTGCAACAATCAAAAAACATAATAATACAAACCCGATATTTTTCAGCTGTTTATTTCTAGCCAACGGCTTCTCCTCCAAGCTGCATCAGCATATAATTCCTTGCATCTATAGTATTATTATGGAGAAGCTGCTTTCTATCCAAAACAAATCTAATAGTATTATCAATTGCCATGAGTACGGCTGCATCAATATTAACAAATGCAACCTTTCTTAATTCATCTACACCCATATAACTTCTTGTTGGTTCTATATAATCGGCAACATAC
>JAEZDX010000606.1 GCA_023417975.1 Bacillota bacterium | reverse complement strand
GCCTGTATAAGCCCGAAATTTGGCTGTTTCCAGGTCAGGATAAGAGTGAATTTCTAACTGAAAGGACAGTTGAGAGGATATTTGAGAAAGCCTGTTGCTTAGTCAAAATAAATAAGAAAGTAACGGTACATACCTTAAGGCATTCTTTCGCAACTCATCTCCTTGAGGGTGGTACTGATTTAAGATTTATACAGGAGCTGCTAGGTCATTCAAGCTCTAAGACCACCGAAATATATACTCATGTTACCCAAAAAAGTATTTCAAATATTCAAAGTCCTTTAGATAAGCTTGGCTCTATTAAGAAGTTGAAATTATGAGTGTGGTGTATATTAAACCATAGTAATATTTCCCGACACTAACGTCGGGAATACTTCTAATTTGGAATATATATATACAGACAGAGAGTGGGGGAATATTTAAGTTGAACTAAACCGCACGAAGTGCGGTGGGAAAATAGCAATAATAGTAAGTTTATATAAGAAATCGTAGTTTTTTACAATAGCTCCATTTAGTATTAGATATGAAAATCTAATATTAAAGGAGTTTTTTTATTATGACGAAATTAAGAGAAATGTACAAAAGAGATCTTGAAATTAAAGGGTTCAGTCCTAAGACACAACAAGCATATCTGCGCCATGTAGTGGCATTCTCCCGATATTTTGGAAGTCTCCGGATTTGCTTGGTATTGAGGAGATTAAGGATTATCTTCAATACATCATCAATGTAAAGAAATTTAGTAAGGCTTATGTCAATCAAACTTACAGCGGGCTTAAATTTTTCTATGAGACGACTTTGGGCAGAATTTGGGAAATGAAAAGAATACCAAGAAGCAAAAAAGACAGAAAGCTTCCACAGGTACTTTCAAAAGATGAAGTAAAGAGAATATTGGAGAATACAACAAACTTTAAACATAGAACTATTCTGACGACAATATATGCATCAGGGCTAAGAGTCGGGGAAGTTGTTAGGCTAAAACCCAGTGATATAGACAGTCAGTGCATGCAGATTAAGGTTTGCATGGGAAAAGGAAAGAAGGATAGATTTACTGTCTTATCGGAGAAAAATCTCAAAGTTTTACGTGACTATTTTAAATATTGCCGGCCTAAAGACTGGCTGTTTCCAGGAGCTGATAAGTCAAAGCATCTTACTGAAAGGACTGTTGAACGTGTATTCGAGGCAGCAAAGGCGAAAGCCGGGATAATGAAACCGGGGAATGTTCATGTTCTAAGGCACAGTTTTGCTACTCATTTACTGGAAGATGGCACAGATATACACTACATACAGGCTTTATTAGGGCACACTAGCATCCAAACCACAAGTATATACTTGCATGCAACAACAGCTGGAATGAAGAAGATAAAAAGTCCCTTTGATATGTTAGATGGTGACAAGGATGAATGAGCTTCAGGATATAGTGCAGAAATACGGTGAAGAGTACAGAAAAAGACATAAATTGCCTTTAAATCAACTAAAAGCAATGAGTTCAATTGAAGCGTGCAGAACTTCTTTACTTGGTGGACATATAGATGAATGTGAAGCATGTGGGCATGTTAAAATTTCCTACAATTCCTGCAGGAACAGACACTGTCCCAAATGTCAAAGCTTAGCTAAAGAACAGTGGCTTGAAAATAGGAAAGGTGATTTACTGCCTGTAAGATACTTTCATATAGTTTTCACTTTACCTGAAGAAATTAATGCGCTAGCATTAAGAAATCAGAAAGAAATATAACAGATTCTATTTAAGGCTGCATCGGAAACACTTATTGAACTGGCCAGTAACCCAAAATACATCGGCGCTCAGCTGGGATTTACGGCATTGCTCCATACCTGGGGTCAGAATCTCATGTTCCATCCGCATCTTCATTGTATTGTGCCTTCAGGGGGGCTATCTATGGATGGAGTAAAATGGGTAAACTCTAGAAAGAAATTCATTATACCCGTCAGGGTACTTTCTGCAAAATTCAAAGGGAAATTTCTCTCTCTTCTAAGAACAGAATACAACACTAGAACTCTAAAATTTATGGGAGAAATAACTGAGCTCGCCAGAACTGATATTTTCATGCTTCTACTTGAAAAACTGCAGCAAAAGGATTGGATTGTATACAGTAAGCCGCCTTTCAAAACTGCAGCCTATGTGCTGCAATATCTCGGAAGGTATACTCATAGAGTGGCTATTTCGAACAACAGAATTGAACATATTGAAAATGGTTTTATAACTTTTAAGTGGAGGGACTATAAGGACAAAAACAAGGAAAAACATATGACTGTGACTGCAGAGGAGTTTATACGGAGATTTTTGATGCATATACTGCCAGAAAGATTCGTTAAAATCAGGCATTTTGGCATACTTGGAAATAGAAATAAAAGAACAAAGCTGGAAAGGTGCAAAAAGTTAACAGGAGTAAAGCTCAAGGATTTATTGCGCAGCAATAAAAAGCTGAGTACTGCAGAATTGTTACTAAAATTAATCGGAATAGATATCTGCCAGTGTCCATGCTGTAAGAAAGGTAAGATGATTAGAAAAACTAAGCTCCAACCATCCATTTGTTCGCCACCAAAGACAAGATAACAGAATAGATGATAAGTTTAAGTTATGGGGAGGGGGAAAGACTATGCTAGTCACAGGTAAAATATCATAATGAATGCAAAATAAGTTATTTTAAGAAGAAAAAGTATGATAAAATTATAATAAAAAGTCTGTATTGAAAAGATATCGGGGGATAGAAATTACTGAAACCCCATAGTATAGTTAAGCAGTTTCGTTCAACAGGAGCGTATCTGAAATCGAGCAGTTTAATTCAAAATAAATACTTTAATTAATGTCTGTTACACTTCTTAGCAGGCATTAATTAAAAATGTGCTCAACTTCAGATACACTTCTAAACGTTAGCAGAAAGTCTTGAGAGCAGAGTGCAGGGATATAGTTTTTGGGGTTTATTAAAGTAACTATTGTTTGATGTTGAAAAGTTTATTGTCCCGTTTAAGAGTTTTAAGGGAGGCATTATTATTTTATTAATTCGATAAAGGAGTTTATAAAGAAATGGAACATAAAATGAAACAACGTCAAAAGAACTTCTATAGGTTGGAGTGGCTTACGTTAATTTTATTGATATTATTAATTATAAGCTTAGCACCTCCATTTATGTTCTTAGAAGCGGGAAAGTTTAAATGGTGGATTCTTATAATTCCTTCTTCGAGCATTCTCTTTTACGTTATGTATTACCGTTATTTAAAGTCAATTGGGTTTGAAAAGGCAAACTTAGAACCTAACATTTATAAATTATCTAGGATTAACTATAAAATGATAATTAAATCAATAAATTCTTATCTAAAAACCGAAATGATTGACATTTGTGATGACGAAGATGTTAAAGGGTCGTATGTTTTAAGTAGAACGCACGGCTTAAAACTAAGGATTTTAGTAATGAAAATAAACAGTATTAATCGAGAAATATTTAAGTCCACAAAGGATCGGTTAAATAGAAAAATAAATAGAAAAGAAAAACCGGATGAATGGGTAAGTGGATCTGAAGCAAGACTGATGGTTAGAGTGAATTTAATTCTCATAGATAAATTTAATGAATTTAGTGAAAAACTTGTAAATGAGAATGCAGACTATTTAATGGGAAGAGTTGAGGGGATAGTAAATATAATTTATTGTGAAGAAGATTCGAATTTATATATTCCAACTCATTTTGGATTTTCAAGTCTTGGTAAGCATAATAAAGTACATAAGTTAATTTTAAATTGCTTAAAAGATTATACTTGTAACTAATTTTATGATTATCACAATATTTATATAATCTAAACTGTAAGTGTTTTTTAATAGTGGTAATTTCAAGTATGGATCTAAGACCTTCTGCTAACAATGTATTCAAGTTCACTTCGACATTTTGGGGTCAAGCCTTCGAAGTAGCCAAAGCACATTCCTTCACCAAGCCAAGTCTGGCTAGGCTCAGGAACGTCTTGAATGCGAAACGTTATACGCAATTTAATTGAAAAAGAATGATTTGTGAAAGTTTACATCTTTTCTTTCATTAAGATGTAATTTTAAAAAGTTGATAAACGGGAATTATTTATATGAAGAACGGAGAAATGATAATGGAGAATGGAACATTTTATCGCGAGCAAATTCTTAAACCAAAACCAGTATTTTTAGATGAATATCTGAATGAGATATTGCATCTGCCTGTAGACAGCAAGATAGTCTCGAAAAGTATACTTGACGATATGGAAACAGATACCACTAGAATTTTAAAACTCTTGATAACATGGAAAGCCAACGATGGAAAGGAATATAATGAAAAACTTTTTTTAAAACTGCCTACTGTTGCCAGGCAGGAGAATGCATTTGACAAATGGAGTATGCATGAAATTGATTTTTATAGGAATGTAGAAAGAAACAATGAACTTCCTATAGTAAAATGTCATGATGCTTATATATTTGATGATAAAAAGCATTTTTTACTTGTACTTGATGATATTTCTAACGATTACTATTCTGCAAGTGATATAAACCGTAACGAAATAGATTACTGGTTAATTGCTGCCGGTAGTTTAGCAAAAATTCATTCTTTTTATTGGAATGGTGTAAATGCTAATAAATTAGAACTTTTGCATGGCGACAACAAATCAATTGAAGAAAAAACGGAACATTATCATAATGCTTTAGAGAAATTCCTACAATACGCATCTGATTATTATGACAATGAAATACTTAAAGTTTATCCTGCAGCTTTCGAAGATGCGATTAAGTTTGAAAGAAAAAACCTTGAAAGAATTGAACAAAATAATAATATATCCGTTATACATGGCGACTCTCATATATTTAACTTCATGTTTCCCAAAGTAGCATTTAAAGCACCACTTGTTGTAGATTTCCAGTTTTGGAGGATGGGTATTGCCGCTGTTGATATAATGAATTTAACAAGAGTAGCATTTCCTTTTATGAGTGAGCCAGAGCGTCATTTGGAAGTATTAAAGCATTACCACACATTACTACTTGGATATGGAGTAACAAATTACAGCTTGGATGAATGTTTATACGATTATTACTTATCTGTAGCGATGGCGGTATTTTCCCCAGTTTTTAATTATTTTGACTTCGGATTAGGCCATGAATATTGGGGACAAGGTGTATTCCATACGATTAATAACTATAAAACTGTAAAGAAATTGTTAGGTTAGACATAGATAAATTAATAATTATAAAACGGTAGTAAGTAATGCTTACAACCTTCATTTAGTACGATTTTATTAGAAATTTCTGAAACAGGATTAATTCAAGGCGTAGTGATTAAAACTGCATATAACAAAATACTCCTGTTCGCTTCGCACATTTTCCAGGCTAAGATAGGAGCTATCTAAGGCTGGAAAACGTCGGGAGCACGAAACGTTAGACGAAAGATTTTTTAGAAGGATAGTACTTTAAAGATGGGGAAGTGTTTTTATGAAGATATTAGGGCTTTTATTAAAGGTAATCGGAGCAATTATATTTGTCTTCTTACCAGTAATTTTTACCTCAGTAATACTTGTATTTGTTTCAAAAAATGGTGTATCTAATATTGATCCTATCGTTAAACATACAATAAGTTTAGTTTTATTATTAATAATGATTGCTTTTAGTATCTTCTATACAATCTATCGTCATAATCAAGGAGAAGTTAAAAGTTTTAAAGAGATTGTGGAAAAGCCTAAGGCTATCCTTGCTATAATATTTGCAATTCTTATCATTGTTGCATTAATGATTTCGGACGGAAGTATAGCAATTAAATATATAGTTATAATTGTAATCCTAATTTTCATCTTATGTTATTTTTCACTAAAATATATGAGGGATTCTATGGACTTTGAAAGTGAATATTTAATAGAACTTTGGGCTTTAACTTTGCTTTCGTTATATTTCGTGGTACTTTCATTTTTAGGGCTTTAACTATAAATATTGTACAGAGCGAAAAATCCATCGTATAACAAAATACTCACATTCGCTTCGCACATTTGCCAGCCTAAGATAGGAGCTATCTAAGGCTGGCAAATGTCGGGAGTACGAAACGTTATACGACAGACCACATGATATAAAGCATCTTTACGAAGGGTTTATAAATAATATTATTTGAATAACAGTTTAGAGAAATTTTGAAGGTGAGATATTGAAGATTAGTTTTAAAAATAGTCAATCAAGGTCAGATATTCTTAAGAAAGTATCAGAGTTATCTATTAATGAAAGACAGTGTGTAGCAATAATATGTTTTGAGAGATACTGTAGGAAAAATAAGATTGTACATAAAGATATTGAGGTATTTATTGAACACGTATGGAAGGTTGTTCAAATAGAGAAAAACCTTTGTGAGTGGGCAGAAAAGTTTGGACAGCTTATAATAACAGGGCAATGTGACCCTTTCCCAGAAGATTTAATTAAGTCCATACCTCCTAACTTATTTAATGAGTTTAATTCATTAGTTTCGTGTGTATATGAGACAAGTGCTACGTGTTGGTATGCGGCTGAGAGTGAAGATTCAAGTAAAATGTTAATTGAGATTTTTGAAATCATATCTAAACATTGTATTCCGATTCCTGATATAAGTTTTTACAGAGATTCTTCAAAAAAGAGTCCTGATGGCTGGACTCCATCTGTAAGCCAGGAAAAGTTGAATATATGGAGAAGTACAGTATAAATATTTTTATAAAAAAAATAAAAATTTGAATAACTCTAGTTAGTAGGCTAGTAAAATACTGTGGCATGGTCCATCGTATAACAAAATACTACCGTTCGCTTCGCACATTTCCCAGCCTAAGATAGGAGCTATCTAGGGCTGGCAAACGTCGGGAGTACGAAACGTTAG
>JAEZDX010000605.1 GCA_023417975.1 Bacillota bacterium | reverse complement strand
TTATTATAATTTAGGAGGAAAGGATATGCAAAAGTGGGAATATAAAATCATTTCCTGTGAGCGAAGTACAGGTTTATTTTCAGGCTATGAATGGGACAAGGATGTTGAGTCCATGCTGCCGGAATTAGGAGAAGAAGGATGGGAGCTTATTAATGTTATTGCCGAAGCATCAAGCTGGGGAGAAAATAACTCGGGAACCACTACAGAAGAGAAGTGGATATTCAAAAGACCGAAATAAATACTATTACAAGGCATCGGCAGCAATGTATAAGAATAAAGATGAATAAACTTAAAGTTGATTAATAAGTTTTATATTTAATTTATTATGTATGGGATGTTTTCTGATGTTTGTCTATAATATAGTTACAGCGCTGAAGATTAATTTAGGAGTGAATGTATATGTTGGATAATAATAAAATAGGCAAACAAATCGCATTATTAAGGAAAGAAAAAGGATTTACCGGTGAGCAGCTTTCAGAAATTCTTGGGGTAAGTCCTCAAGCTGTTAGTAAGTGGGAAAACGGGAGATGCTTACCGGAAACTGCTGTTCTGCCTTTGCTTGCAAAGGAGCTTGGATGCTCAATAGATTCATTGCTGATGCCTAAAGAACTGCTTGTCCTAACTGCAGTTTATTCTGATGGAGCTGCTAGCTTTGATGTAACTCAAACAGTTAATAATTTAATCAATGGAAATAGATTAAGTATAACGGTATGTAAGCAATTTCTAGGTGTCTCAATTGAAAGCAGCAGGCTTAAAGTACTTACTGTAAAATACCAAAATCCCTATGGTATATATTATTCCTATGCTATAGAAAATGAAGTTTTGGAGTTGAATGAGACAACAACTGCTTTTGAAATTGACAATAGTTTCAATATTATAGGAGCATATTACGGTAATAGTTTGGATTATTCCTCAGCCTTAAGTAAGATAAAGCACTATGAATATTTTCAATGGAATACAATAAGTGCGAATCACGAAAATTTCCCAAGCTCCACAGCAGCAGAGGATACGGAATTTTTAACTATTATATATATTAACAAGAAGGGCATTTTTACTATAAGCTGTGACGAAAATGAAAGTATAAGTTACAGTAAGGATAGAAGGTCTTTATATCTAAAAGATAATTCATATTGTTCTCTTCCGGGTATATGTACACTGGAATGGGAAAAAGGCATGGATTGCACTTGGGCAGGAGCAATGCATGCGGCACTTAAATATATGGGTGAGGATATTAGCTATGAACAGGTGATGGGGTTATCAGGTGCATGTTATAGACTGGCATTTGCAAACATATGGGACTGGAGTGCAGGTGATGCACTAGTAGCCTATGATTATTCAGATGTTTTATTTAAAGCTATAGGCTATAAACAAGAATGGGCTGATAGAGTTGATAAATCAGACAGAAAGGCAGAGAGAAAAAGGATTATAGAAGATATAGTTAACGGAAAACCTGTGGTAGCAATAAATTTGCGGATTGCTCCGGAGTGGGGGATAATTACTGGATATATGGAAAACGGCAGTAGGTTTTTATGCCGTACTTATTTTGATAAAGAAATTTTCAATGAGCACAAAGGAGAAGAAGATTTCCTTGGGGAAACTGACGGCTATCTCGAAGCAGACTTTTGGCCCTTTGCCATTGTTCATTTTGGAGAACGCACTGATATACCAACAAAAAAAGAAAGCTTGCTTGCATCACTAAATGTATTGGTAGATTCATACCATGCTCCCGAAAACCGTGGATATTCTCAAGGCAAAGATGCATACATCGCTTGGATTAAAGGCTTAGAACATGAACAAGCATGGACAAATTATCAAGATAAAGATGCTGTTTTTAGAATGATGGCTGTTAACGATTACTTGCTTATTAATTTAATAGATGCCAGGAGGTGTGCGGGGATTTATCTAAATGATAACTGTTCCATACTTGATGGCGAAGCTCAACAGCAGTTAAAGGAAATTGCTGACTGCTACACACTAATATATGAGAAGTTGAACAATTTCAGAAGTAGGATAAAAGAAAGCTGCCAAGGGACATTGATACAATATAACGGGATAAATGCAATGGGAATTTCTACCTTTGAATTAAGACAAGAGCAAGCGAAATTACTGCGTGAAATAATGAATTTAGAGAACGATAATATCATAAAGACAAAAAAGATATTGGCAGCCTATAGTAAGTAAATAGTTGAAAGGGTGTTTAAAGTGGGAGATAACAGCAGTGAGAAAGAATAGGTTGCATTGAAATTTTTACAACATTCATTTAGTACACCTTAATACAGTGGTGTTTCCAAATCTATGAGTAATTTCGACACTTGAAAAACCTGCAGCATATAGCATTTGTATCTGATTAGGCACGGTACATGGTGTATCGAAATGATATTCGGCATTTTCATCCAAGTCTTGTTCTTTTATTAAAGCAGTTAGCTTTTGAAAAAGCTCGTCTTCAATAGCTTGAGGGTTGGTATTATTAAGCTCGGAAATCATATAATCACTTTCGATATAAACACCTCCGCTTTTTAATGTATTTAGTATGTTACGGTAGATTCCAATTTTTACTTCATGAGAATAATGATGCAGTGTCATTACGGAAATAACTGCATCATATTCTTGTTCAATGAAGTCATAATCAACATAGCTCCTATTAAGAAGCTTTATTTGTTTACCGTCATACTCTTTTTTGTATTTTTCCCTTAAATGCGCAAGCATATTTTCAGCTATATCCATTCCTGTTATATGTATATTGGGAAAGCGAAGGAAGATTGCTTCCAATTCTAAGCCTGTGCCAATTCCAATATCCAATAAACTTTCAGTAGATGACGGTAATAACTCTGCTATTACTTTTTTACTCTCAATGCCACCGTCAATTCCTGAAGTATGCACTTCGTCATAACTTTCCGATCTTGTATTAAAGAAATCACCCATTTTTTCTAATCTATTCATAATTTACACACCTTCCTATATTAATCCTTTATATTAATAATTTAATTATATTATACAACAAATGGGAATAAACATTAAGCAGCATAAAAAATTATAGAATGCCAATAAGTGGTCAATATGATATAATTACCATTAGTTAGAACTAAACTGTAAAAATAAGATGAGCGTAAAACAAGGTGGGTGGATAACTAATTGAATTATGGAAAGATAGTAGGTGTAGGTAATACAGCAATAGTTTATGAATTTAAAAAGGATAAAGTGCTAAAGCTTTTCAATGATGGATACCAAAAAGAAGCAGTAGAGAGGGAATTTCATAATGCTATGGTAATACGAAATATGGATTTTCAAAAGCCAAAGGCATATGAGTTATTCAGTTATGAAGAAAGAATGGGAATAGTATATGATAGGGTTGATGGCGAATCCTTATTTCATTGGTTTATGAGAACCGGAGATATACGAGGTTGTGCAGTTTATATGGCAAAGCTACATAAGGAAATAATTAAAAATAGAGTTGATGATTTAGATGGATACAAGCAGTTTTTAAAATACCATACAGCGAATGCAGCTTCCACTTCCTTAGCTGAAAGAAAGCATGCAATGGCAACTATTGAAAAATTACCTGAGGGGAATTCACTTTGTCATGGTGATTTTCATCCAGGTAATATAATATTGTCAGAAGGTAATGCAATTGTTATAGATTTCATGAATTTGTGTAAAGGGGATTATATGTATGATATTGCAAGGTCTGTATTTCTTATAGAATATACTCCGGTTCCGCCGGTAGAAGGCAAAAGGGACGAGCTTCTGCGTGCTAAGAAAGTGATGGCAGATCTATACCTTGCAGAAATGAATGTGAAAAGAGAAATGATAAAGGATTATATAGAAGTTATGAAAATAGTAAGAAAGAGTGAATGCCCTAACGAATAATTAATAGATGAAATAAACAGTAATAAAGGAGTGAGATGATCTATGTTTTTATTTAATAAGGAAGACGTATATATTGGGTATTCAATTGAGGAACTGTCCAGAGTAAGAGACATATTGCAAAGTGAAGGAATTAAATTTAGTTATAAAGTAATAAATCATTCAGGTAAAGATGTTATAAGAAGAAACTTTGGAAGTTATGGAATGAATATGAATTATGAAAAACAATACGTTGTTTCTGTAAAAAGAAATTGTTATGAAAAGTCATCGTATCTAGTTTAGAAAGTACTGAAGAAGTAACTACTTGTAATAGACATACAAGGGTATAAATTTTTTGATCTCTAAGCTGCAAATTATTAATACTCTTTAATAAGTGATATAATCACTTATATCTTAATAAAACTCAACTTTTTTATAATATACTTAATTAATCTATATTTCTGGAGGGATTGAATGAATAACCTTAATTTATTTCATACATTGAAAGGTGAGAATATATATTTTAAAGAGTTAAATAAGGCTGATATTATGGAAATACACAGTTATGCGTCGGATGAGGAAGTATCACGCTTCATAGGCTGGAAGCTAATGTGTTCCTTGGAGGAGACTCTTCACCACATAGAAACTATGAAGAAACGTGAGCTGGATGGGACTCATTTATATGCCTCCATTGTAGATAAATCCACTAATTCAGTTATTGGAACTGTAATGATTTTTAATTTTGATAAAGAAGCTAATCATGCAGAAATTGGATATGTTTTGGATAAAAAACAATGGGGAAAAGGTTTTGGCATGGAAAGTGTTAAATTGATAAGCCAATATGCTTTTGAAGAGCTGAATCTACATAAATTACATGCTAGTGTAGTAGCTGAAAATGTAGGATCTGCGCGAGTTTTGGAAAAGAACAGATATTTGCTTGAAGGACGTTTAAAGGACCATTATTTCATAGAAGACAAATATTATGATGCATTGATCTATGGAAAGCTTCAAAGTGTCCCACGTTAATTTTTGAAGGAAAATCAGGAATTTGAGTGTATAAATTTTTTCATAGGCGGTGCAGTAAAAATGAAAAACAGAAAAATATGGTTAGGTGTAATTATATTAATAATAATAGAGCAGGGTATAAAACTGTTTATAAATAATAATTATTTGGATAAAACTTTTCCAATATTGCCTCCTTTGCTTTATTTCCAACCAATGTTTAATAGACAGTATTCATGGTTTAATTCTATGCTTGGACTTGGAGTAGGCAAGTGGGTACATATAGTAGTAGTTGCTGTAATGTTATGCTTTTTATATGTTTTTTATAAATACTTGAGCAGTCACCTGAAAAAAAGGAAATATTTAAATGTAATGTTTGCATTTATTTTCTCAGGTGCCATATGTTCTTTGATAGACAAAGTATTTTGGAACGGAAGTCTGGACTACATATTGGTAGACGGTTATTTTACTTTCGACTTAAAGGACGTGTATATTGATATTTTCATAGGGCTAATGATATTGTCACTGATTCTAAAGGATGGGGTTTTAAGACAAGTAGAAGATAAGATTGCCATAAAGGAATTTATGAAATTCATAAGAAATAAGAAATAAGAATAAGTTGCTCATAGAAATTACATGTATATTAGGGATAATATACGTTAACACTAATGTAAAAGATTCTCGGGGGTAATTTCTATGGCAAATATTTTATTATGGATATTACTAATAGCACCATGGTTTTTATTAATTCCACTGGATATAAAGCGCGTAAAACACTTTTTATCAGTTGCTTTTTTTACCATCATGCTTACTTCTATATATTGGCAAATGGCTGAAATATATGACTGGTGGAAAGTAGGCAAAAACGTATTTTTTCTTTCAAATATTCTGTCAATAAATTATGGATTTTCTCCTGTCATTACTATAATAGTATTTTATTTCACTTATCCTAAGGCTTGGTTATTTTTTTTATGCAACATAGCTATGGATGCTTTTCAAGCCCTAATTGTAAGCCCGTATTTATTTGAAAGGCTTGGATATTATACTATGGGTACTATGTCTAATTTTGGGCTATTTTTATTGCTATCAAGCTTGGTCCCAATTATTTATCTATACCAAGTATGGTATGATAAGGAGCGTTAATTAATTTTTTGTATTGATGAAAAAGATGAAGCATGACCAATTGTCATGCTTCTTTTTTTGCTCCCGGCGAAGCTTGAAGATTTACTAATATACCTGCAATAAGAAACAGTACAGCTATTCCAAGTAAAGTGAAAAAAATGATTGCATTTATATTACCACTGATATAAGTATCGCTCCAATTTCTAAAATTATATTGAAATCCGAAGCTGTCAGGCTTTATTCCTAAGGTTATATTGATAATGCCCTGAATAAAATATTCAAATACAGCGCCTAAAGCAAAGCAGGCTGAAGCTTTAAAGAAATTATTTAAACTAGTATAACGTATAATAATCATCATTGCCCAAGGTAAAATTAAGCTGAAGGCTGTTATAGGAAGAGCTATGTTGAAAAACCAGCCGCCATGGGTATAAATGTCGCATAAAAAAAGCATTAAAAATAATAAGGCAGTATCAATGCTGAAACACAAAAGTGTTTTTTGCTCTGATAGTGGTTTTGGAAGCCATACATTATTAATAACAAATGGTAAGAATAAAACTGATAAACCGAATATGACAGAGGGAAGCGTTATAAAAAGCCAATCACCGCCTGTATAAATGTTGCAAGTGAGAAGAAGTAGTAGCAGCGATAAGGTAAAACCTGCCAGTGTAATTAGTCCGCGATTTTTCTCAGTTATTACGGGAAGTAGTGTAATTGAAGCGGCAAACAGTATACCGGTTAATACTATAAAGAACCAGGATAACCTATGCTCAATAGCTAAGTTACATATAAAACAAATAAGAATTGAAATACCGTACACAAAGTAAAGCATATACTTGTATCTATTTAGAAGTCTCACATATTTTTTTGCTTGTTTTTCTGTATTTCTTGTTTGAGTATCCTCGCTTGCTGTTAAAAACTCGCGTTCACTTATTTTAAGTATTTCACATATATCTACAATTAATGAAATATCAGGATAAGACAAACCTCTTTCCCACTTTGAAACAGCCGACTCTGTTACAAATAATTTATCGGCAAAACTTTTTTGCGTCAAACCTATCTCTTTCCTTTTTTGTGTTAAATATTGGCCAAAGGACTTTTTATTATCCATGCATATACCTCCTTTAAATCATCATCTAAATCATAAACACTGGTATAGAAAATGTCAATAAAATCAACTGTATTTGCAACTCGACTATTAAGCCAGTGACCTATTTCTGGGGCTTTAAAGCCTTCTATATCAAAAATCTATGTCGTAGAATATCCAAAGGAAGTTATGTTATAATATAGATGATGAATAGACTAAAACAAATAAGAAAATATTCCGACGATCAATGTTAAAAGGAGGCAAAACTATTGAAACTATTATTCGTGTCAGACATACATGGATCGGCATACTATGCAAAAAAAGCTATAGAGATAAGTGAAAGAGAAAATGCCGATTTTATTATTCTATTAGGTGATGAATTATATCATGGAGCAAGAAATCCGCTTCCGGAAGGTTATAATCCTAAGGAAGTAGCAGAACTGCTTAATACATACGCACATAAAATAATAGCTGTAAGGGGCAATTGCGATAGTGAAGTAGATCAAATGGTTTTGGGATTTCCTATAATGTCAGATTACTCAACGGTGCTATATAATAAAAGTCGTTTGTTTCTTACCCATGGACATATTTTTAACATAGATAATATTCCTAAATTAAATGATGGTGATGTTTTGATTTATGGACATACACATGTACCGGTTGCAGTAAAAAAGTATAATATATTTGTGATTAATCCGGGT
>JAEZDX010000505.1 GCA_023417975.1 Bacillota bacterium | reverse complement strand
TTCTCCTGATCTATGCCTATACACTCATTTATAAGCCTCCCCACAGGAAAAAATATACTTACCCTCGTATATTTCTCTTTTTCAGATTCCACATTAATAGTCAATCCAAGCTTGTCACACAATTTCTTACATAAATAAAGACCTAAGCCTGTAGCTTTTCGTAATGCTCTATTACCGCCTGTAAAGCCTTTTTCAAAAATTCTTGGCAGATCTTCTTCAGCTATGCCGATGCCGTTATCCTCTATGTTCAATACTATGCCTCTCTCTGCTTTTTCAGTGTATATGTGAATTACCGGTTCTTTTCCCTTGCGGTACTTTACGGCATTAGTTATAATCTGTTCAAAAATATAACCGGTCCATTTTTCATCCGTAAACACTTTATCTTCAGTCTCGTCTGTCCTAATAGTTATATGATTTTCTAAAATATTTATTCTGCAGCTTAGCATTGCTCTTTGGACAGCATCAAACAACCTTATTTCTTTTATAAAATAATCCTTTTCTACAATTTCACTTCTTGCATAATATAGTGCCTGTTCCACAAAATAATTTATATTATTTAATTCTTTCTTGATTCTGTTTTTATCTTCTGAACTGTGATTTTTACAAATCAAATCTATAGCCGTTATAGGTGACTTAATCTCATGAATCCATTCTTCTATATATTCTTTATAGGATATCTGTATTTCTCTTGACTCTTCAACCTGTTCAATCATAGATTTATTGCCACTTCGCAGCATGTCATAATATATTTTTTCTATGAGCGTTGAAGGTTTTCCCAACACCTCACATATGAGATACTTTTGGTCAAGTCTACTAAGTTTTTCACTAATAGCTGTATACTTACGTTTTAATCGAAAGTATTCTTGAAAATATAAAGCGCCTATAATAAGTATCCAACAAACAATAATCATGAAAACGGCGCCTTTATCAGTGCTTAACAGTCTTAAAAAGCTTACTAAAGCAACCATTGAAAATATATTGATAATAGTTATATTTATCTTTTCATACATGAATTCAAAAATATTCATCTTCCTATCTTACGCCCCTTAATCTATATCCTTTTTTAGGAACGGTTTCTATAAATTCCTTATAACCTATATGTGCCAACCGTCTTCTCAGTCTAGATATATTTACATTTAAAATATTTTCATCTACATACAGCTTGTTATCCCATAAGTATTCAATCAATTCATCCTTGTCAACAACTCCGCTTTTATTTATAAATAAGTAATAAAGAATTTTAACTTCATTTTTCGAAAGCTCCAAGGTCTGTTTTCCAATACTTAACTGTCCCATAACTATGTTAAGTACGGCATCTCCGGCTTTAAGCCCCTCAGGGCTTTCTGTACTGTTTCTTTGAAGCATACGGTTTACTTTAGCAAGTAAAACAGGAAGACTATATGGTTTGCGTACATAGTCGTCTCCCCCAAGCTCCATGGCTTTAAGTTCATCCTCTTCACTGCTTCTTCCGGTAACAAACAACACAGGTACATTACATAGCCTTCTAATACTCTTGCATATATCAAATCCATTCAGTTCGTTTAAATTTATATCCAATAGCACTATGTCTGCTGCTTCAGCCAGCTTATCAATATCTGTAAAAACCTTTGGACTAATAACGTTAAAACAATTCTGTTTGAAAAATTCCGATACTTCAATACGAATATTTTCATTGTCCTCAATGACTAGAATTTTCCTCAACTTACTCACCCACATTCACTTAAGCAAATTATTAACAATCTCGATACGAATATAACATAATTTTGCATTTTTTTCTACAACTGTGAAAGTTTATTACTTACAACACGGTAGAAGAAAATAATAATTGGGCTGTCATAATAGGGATTTTTTAACCACTATTACGACAGCCCAATTGCTTTATATATTAAATCTATTAATTTGTTTTTCCAGTTCTGTAGAAAGCTCTTTTAATTGAACTGCTGAATTCGTAAATTCACTCATTGCAGCTGTCACTTGCTGAGCTGAAGCGGCCACTTCTTCTGCACTGGCAGAAGCTTCCTCAGATACTGCCGAAATATTTTGCATTCGCCCTATTATTTCTTCCTTAGCTGCATTTGTCTCACCTGCAGCATGCTGCACAAGCTTTATTTCACGCATTATCTCTTCTACAGACTGAAGTATCTTATTAAATATAGCTCTCGTTTCTGAAACTGCTTGACTTTGCTCTGCAGCAATCAGATTTGAAGCTTCCATGGACTGTACTGCTGATCCCGACTTATCCTTAATTGCAGATATAAGCTGATGTATTTGCTTGGTAGCTGAAGTGGATTGCTCAGCTAGTTTCCTTATCTCATCCGCAACTACAGAGAAGCCCCTGCCGGCTTCACCTGCTCTTGCAGCTTCGATTGCAGCATTTAACGCTAATAGATTAGTCTGTTCGGCAACTTGATTTATTGTGTTTGTAATTACTGATATTTTTTCCGTTTCCTGCTTCATATCAGAGACTACAAGAGCTGCGTCTTCCGAAGCTTTTATGTTTTTTTCCGTCTTATGGATAAGTGTATTCATTACCTCCAAGCCTTCTTGACTAAGCTTGTTGGACTCCTCCGATATAGTAATCATTTCATTGGCTAAACTATCGATACTGTCAATTTTACCTGCAAGACTATTTATTGCCGCAACACTTGACTGTATATCTTGGGCAGTTTCTGAGGCCCCTTGTGCTACTTGGTCAATGGTTACAGCCACTTCCCCGATAGCATTACTTGTTTCTACAGCCATTTTATTTACATCTCCGGAATTTCTATATATAATTTCTGAAGAGTTTCGTACTTTTGATATCAACTCACCTATTTTGCTCATCATAATATTAAAGTTCTTTCCCAACTCTCCAAACTCATCCTTGGACTTAATATTGACCTTTGTAGTTAAGTCACCATTTGAAGCCTTTTCAAAGGAATTTTTTAAGACAATAATATTTGATGTGATGTTTCTGCTTACCAAAATTGCTATTATTGCCCCAATTATGCCTACTATTATAAATATTGTTAATGCTGCAGTTTTAATAACTTGTGTTTTTGATAGCAATTCACTGGTTGGCACTGATGCCATAAGCTTCCAGCCTGTATTTTTGTTTGTAGTAAAACAAACATATTTATCTTCTTTATCATATTTATATTGCTCGAAGCCGTTTTTTTCAGTTTTTGCTTTGGCCCAATAGCTCAAAGTTGTAACAGTATCTCCACCTACCAGCTTTTTATCCTTATGTGCAATCATAATTCCTTTGGAATCAGTAACAAATACATATCCATTCTTTCCGATAGTTATAGCCGCTAATTCATTAGATAATTCTTCAAGATTGACATTCATGGATATTACTCCTACTACTTTGCCATTGTTTTCAACAGTTCTTGATATGGAAACGATAGTCTTCTTATCCACTGCACTTTTATAAGGGTCTGTATAAGTTATACTGCCTTTATTATCCATAGCGTTCATATACCATGGTCTTTCTGTAGGATTAAAATCATCTGCCATTTTTGATTCGGGATATATAATAAAATTCTTATTAGGCTGTCCAAAGTATACTTGTAAAA
>JAEZDX010000366.1 GCA_023417975.1 Bacillota bacterium | reverse complement strand
AAGCTATATAAGGAGTCAAAAGCATGAAAAGTATAACCAATATAATAAAAGATGATTCTGAGATTAATATAAATAGAAATCTGAACTTAATAAAGCCTTTATTAGATAAATATAAAACTCAAATTTGTATATTGAGTAACAAAACTAGAAGTTTGAACATGAAAGGTGACTTTAGCATATTAGAATACGACGAAAAAGCCAAGAGTCTTAGTGATTTTTATAAGTCATTAAGTATATATGACAATATGTTAATTATGGAAAATGGGAATAAGTATAATGAAAAACTTGTATCCTACATAGCGGAAATACTAGAAAGAGAAGATTCAATTACTTTTTGGATGAAAACTAATAATTATATAACGGATGATGACTATTATATTGATAAGACAATTATTCTCCTTAACAAAGAGGCCAAATCCGAAGAGCAGATTGACATACTAATAGATAATACCAAGTTTATCGATGCGGCAGAAAATGAGTTATATATTCTGATAAATGAATTACTTGCAAAACGATATTATGAGGAATTTATAAAGTGGTATAAGTATGTTTTAGACGAAAAGAATGCTTCTTTTATATCATTGTTTTATTCTATGACGGAAGAGATAAAATTAACCTTAGGGACAGAAGAAAATTATGTCATAGAACAATATTTTGTAAAATATAATTATGATCATAAATATACAGACTTTTTATATCTTAAGTCCATGATACTGCAAAGGGCTGGTGTAAATCAATTACTTGAGCTTTGCAGTGCTGAAAGAATGGAGAATATTAAAAATATCAGTATGACGAGATATTTGACTTATTACGCAGCGTCAGCAAATTATAATATAGATTTGTTAGTAAGATTCGAGAACCTCAATTCATTGGGGAACTCTGTACAAAGGTTGTTGGAAATAGATAAGCAATTTTATATTAAGTTGTATAATTATATTGTTGCTATTGATGCTGAAAAGGAAATAAGTATTCCTGGAAATCAAAATATACTATATTATCTGAAATTGACAAAAGAGTACTTGAAAGGAATGAATGATAAGTCTTATATAAAGGAAAAAAAGGAAAAGTTGATACAAATATTTATCGAGTATACTAATTATTTATTTTATGTGATTGATACAGCAAATGGTATTGATAGAAGTTGTATAAGCATAGATGAAATCAATCTTATTTCTAAAGTAGGTTTAGCTATAAGAGAAATAAACTTAAACAATATAGGAAATGCTATTGGCTATCTAGAAGAAGCTTCATTTATTATTGAATATGCATGCATTCCAATAAGGTTTTATATTCAGAGTCTTATACACGATAATCATTTATATTCAAATAAGATAAGTGTATGTATGATAGCTAAGAATGAAGAAAAACATATTGGAAGGTGTTTAAATGCCTTTAAACCATTAATTGATTGTGGTTTGGCGGAAGTAATAGTTGTGGATACCGGCTCGGAGGATAGAACTGTCGAAATCGCAAGACAATACACTTCAAGAGTTTACTATCATGAATGGAATAATGATTTTGCAGAGGCAAGAAATTACAGTATCGCTATGGCAAAAGGCGAATATCTATTCATTGTTGATGCGGATGAGGAATTAGATAGTAAAGCACAAGATAAGCTGAAAGAGATATTTGAAAAAGAAGAGAATAAGCTTTATTCTACATTCTCATTTAAAGAAAAAAATTATATTGATGAAGAATACAAACAATATAGCATGTTTACAAGATTCTTTATGTTTAAACATGATGAGGATTTTTGTTATCTTGGAAGTGTGCATGAGCAACCTAACTTTAAGGAAAATGTTAAAAATTTAGATGAAATTATATTACATTATGGATATATTATGGATGATGCTATTAGAGAAAGAAAATTTTTGAGAAATTTGACCATGTTAAGAAAGGAACTAGTATCAAATCAAGATAATTTATATTATAGATATCAAATAATAACAACTTACCTTATGCATGATGACAAGAAAGAAGCGCTTATGCATGCAGAAATTCTTTTGAATAAAATCAGTCAGCTTTCTTATAGTAGACATTTCCTTTCATACTACAGTTCTATTGTTATGACTTATAATGTAAGTGGTATGCATGAAGAAGCTATAAGGATATGCGATTTGGCACTGCGAAAACAGGAAGATTTTATAGATCTTATCTATTATAAAGCTGAAGCATTCTTTATAATGGAAAAATATGTAGAAGCTTTGAAAAGCGTCAAGGAATATTTGATGTTGTTGGATGAATTTCATAGGCATGAGATATATAATAATGTAGAATTTCTATTCTGTACTCTTGGGCTAAAAGAAAAGGCAATTAATATTGCAATGGTTTGCTGCTTTGAGAATAAAAGCTTGGATGAATTTATTAAATATGCAGAGGCTATTGAAGATGAGTCAGTGTTAAAAAATAGCTTGAGATTAATAATTGAAGGGTACTTTTCTATAGATAATATATCCGGGCTATTCAGCTTTTATGAAAATAAAATAATTACAGCAAAAGATAAAATATTAAATAAGATATTTGTATATTTTATTCTTAACAAAGCAATGGATTCAAGTAGTAAAAATAAAGAGATAGTATTGCAAAAGTTCAATCAATATAAAGACTTATATACTGAACTTGATATTGAAAAAATATTTGAGGAGCATAATTCAACTGATAAGTTCTCTCTATTATTAAACTTTTTAGAGTATTACAATATTAATGATTCAGATATACTTACAGCCAGATTGTTTATTTATGATATTTTGGATCTTGTTGATAGGTATAAAATAGACGAAACTATGCCCAAAAGTCACATTAAGAATTATAGGAATTGCATAAAGTTTGTACTGCGAAGAACGTTAATTGCAAAACAGTTTAAGGGCCTTTCAAAAGATAAACTGTTAGATTTGACCAATAAATATATTAATATTTCATTATTTTTGCTGAGTACGGATAAAAATTTGATGGCTGAAAATGAAGTTGTTTTTATACAGTGCTTCAAAAATGCATTTAGTCATTTAGAAAATGGAGATTTGATAAATGCTATAAGAAGTCTCAAAGAAGGGGTTGAGGCGGATAATGACATGGCAAGGCCTATGGAACTGTTTTTTGAAACCATATTACCTGGATATGAACTTAACATATAACATTATGGCAAAGGAACAAGGTAGAAATTCATATGAGTATAAATAATAAATTTGAGCAGCTTGAAAACTATAAACTTATAACAAAACGTGAAATAGAAAATTATATTCAGTCTAATAACTTTGATGAAGCTGAAAGTCTGCTTGATAAGTATGAGGATGTTGTTAAAAATGATGCAGATGCGTTATGTTTAAGAGGAGTTATATTGATTTTGAAAGGAGACATAAAGGCAGCTTTAGATAATTTTCAGAAAGGGCTATACTTAGATAATAAAAATTTTGATATATTGTACAATATAGCTTATGCATATGAGAACTTAGATAAGCTGTACACGGCTTTGGAATATTATATCAAAGCGTTTGAAGCTGCAAAAAGTGAGGAACTTCAAAAGGAGGTCTATAAAAAATCCGAGCAATTAAGCAATTATATAATAGAACAA
>JAEZDX010000364.1 GCA_023417975.1 Bacillota bacterium | reverse complement strand
GTATAACAGTAAATAATTTGATTCTTATATGTAGTACATCTTTCTAATTTTTGCAATATTGCATATAGAATGGGGCATAAATTTTTCCTTGATTTCATCTATGAGATATTTAAAACTGTCTAAGTTTTGCGTGTTAATATAAAGCTGCCTTGGATTTGCTCTTCCATCTTCCTGAACAGAGGTTGCCTCAAACCAAATAAGTCCAGCCCCTCCTTTTGCAAACCTTTTATACCTTCTTATTGTAAGTTCACCCGGACGACCGGTCAATGTTCCGTCACATCCCTCCATTGGCTGACAGATTAACCTATTATTTATTACTTTATCACCTATAACTGCCTTTTCTCCAAGTACAGATACTTCGCTATCAAATGGCAATTGGATGTTTTCATTTATTAGATTTGCCCTAAATTCGTCTAAAGACTTTATTTTTGTTAAATTCATAGTTTTGCCTCCTAAGTTTTATATGCTGGGTTAATATGTCAAAATTGCTTTTTGATAATATAAAAACACAAGAAATGCATAGCGTAATTTATGCATTAATTTTATAATTACACTATATAGAAGGTCTAATATTGATTTGCTTTATAATATGTAAATATTGTGAATACAAAAATATGAGGTGCACAATGGAAAAAGACATAGTAATATCTTCTATTCACACACCAAATGCAGATATTAGTACAAATCATTGTCATAACGGTTATCAAATAATATATGTGTTTAATGGAGAAGCGGAACTAAAAGTCGGTTCAAAAACATATGACATTTTAAAGCATTGCATTATTTTTATAAGCAACCTTGAATTGCATTCAGTCACTCCAATTGGCGAGGAATACAGAAGTCTATCCTTGCTTCTGTCCCCAAAAAAATTAGATAATGCCATACATAATCAGACACTGTTGTCTGTATTTAACAATAGGCCGCCTCACTTTGACCATTGTATAGATGTAACCGCTATACATGAGAAAGTAGAACAAATTCTTTTAAAGCTTCATGAGGAAACTAAGGAGGAATCAGCCTATAGTGATGAGTTAAGCATATGTTTAATAAAAGAGTTGCTTATCGAATTGTATAGATATGATAAAAAGATGTTTCCCAACTATGATAAGGGAATTGTAAATGTGGTATGGAAGGTAAGATGCTATATTGAGGAAAATTGTACTAAGGACATAAAGGTAAATGAAATAGCCGAAATGTTTTATTCAAATATATATTATTTATCCCACTGTTTTAAAACTACTACCGGATACAGCATAAAGCAGTATATTTTGTTATGCAGACTGGCATTAGCCAGGGAATTTCTCTATAACAGTAATAGTAATGTCACAGAAATATGCTTTAAGGCAGGTTTTTCAGATATAAACAATTTCATAAGATACTTTAAGCGGGAAGTAGGGGTTACTCCAACAGAATATAGAAAGAATATAAATAGATAGGAAATAATAAATTCAATAAAGAGGGTGTATAAAGTGACAAAAATAAAGATAGCTTTAGTAGGTGCCGGAGGTTATGGAGACGTATATATGAATATGCTGAGGAAGGATATAAACAATGATGAGTACATATTAACTGCTGTGATAGATCCTTTCATTGAAAAAGCGCCTTCCTTCAAATATATTACTGAAAATAACATACCCATGTACAGAGCGCTGGAGGAATTTTATGCAAATGACAGTGCTGAACTTGTTATAATATCGTCACCTTTGACAGAGCATAAAAGGCAAGTTATAACAGCATTAAGAAACGGTTCTCATGTTCTTTGTGAAAAGCCGTTAGTTGCCACAGTGGAAGAAACGGAAGAGATAAGAAGAGTGCAGAAGGAATCGGGCAAATTATTAGGAGTTGGCTTTCAATGGTCCTTTAGTGAAAGTATGTTAAGCTTGAAGCGGGATATTATAAACGGAGTTTTTGGCAACCCAATATCCTTGAGAACCTTTATATCTTGGAAGAGATATGATGATTACTATGAAAGTTCCTCCTGGAAAGGCAGAATTAAGGATGACAACGGAAACATAATTTTAGATTCCATTGTTACAAATGCAACATCACATTATCTTCATAATATATTTTTCCTGATGGGAGAAGAAATACAAAGTGCCAAACTGCCATTAGACTTTAGGGCAGCAGTATACAGAGCTAAAAATATAGAATCCTTTGATACTTGTTTTTTAAAAGGTAATTTCGATAATGGAGCCTCATTTATGTATGCTGCATCACATTCAGGGGATATGGAGGATGAACCTAAATGCATATATGAGTTTGAAAATGCAATTGTAACCTATGATGGAAATGAGCATTTTAAAGGAGTAAGGGCTGTATTTAAGGATGGAAGCGAAAAATGTTACGGATGCCCGGAACATTCAGAAAAGTTAAAGCTGATGCTAAGTGCAATTAGAGATGAAGCGGAAATTCCTTGCACAATAGACACAATAATTCCTCATTTGGCTGTATGTAATTCAATTTTTAGGAAGGTAAATATAACAGATTTTCCTGAGACATTATTATATCATGAAAGCAATCCGGCAGGAATTTTTGTTAAGGGATTGCATGCGCAGCTATTGAGATGTTATATGGAAAATAAGCTGCCTACGGATTTGGATTATATTTGGGCGGTAGATGAGACAAGAGTAGTGCTGTAGAGAATTGTATGCAGAGCGTAATGGACTATTTTCTTAAAAATTGAATAGTGTGGTATTTATTAAATATGCTATAATGATTAAATGCGTTTATTCTCATTAAAATATAAGGGAAAAACATTTAATCACAAAGGACAAGCCCTTACAGTTAATTGGACTGTAAGTGTTGGAGGTATATTTTATGAATACAAAGCAGTTTTTGAGCAATGCTCTATCAATTTTTAGAACAGAAATAGTTTTTACTATATCTTTATTGTTAGCCGTAAGCACTTCCGTGCTTTCTATGCCTAAATTATCCTATATAAATTTTCAAGTTTTAATATTAATGTTTAATCTTATGATAGTAATAAGTGCCTTTGAAAGGTTAAAGTTATTGGATAAGGCAAGTATCGAAATATTAATAAAACATAAAAACCTTAGAATGGTATCCTTAATATTAACTTGCTTATGCTTTGTATGCTCAATGTTCATAACAAATGATGTGGCTTTAATAACTTTTATACCCCTTACTATGATTATTGCGAAAAAGGCTAAGTTTGATCCGATGAAAATAGTGATTTTGGAAACATTAGCGGCAAATATAGGCAGCAGTCTAACTCCAATGGGAAATCCGCAGAACTTATATTTGTTTTCTTTTTTTAGCTTGGGCGTATTGGATTTCTTTAAGGTTGCGGCACTTTTCATTGTATTAGGTACACTTTGGTTATTTATTCTTAACAGCAGGATTTCAAATGTCGACTTGAAATATGATCTGAATAAAATAATGATTCAGGATAAAAAAGGTGCCATTATCTTCTGTAGTTTGTTCATCTTTATATTATTATCCGTATTTAATATAGTTGATTATAGAATAGCTTTTATAGTTACTCTATTTATCAGTTTTATTATGGAGAAAAAACTTTTCAGTGAGGTAGATTATTTATTATTACTTACTTTCGTGTGCTTTTTCATAGCAATAGGAAATTTATCTAACATGAAAATCATAGATGAATTCATGAAAAGTGTATTAACAAACAATGCAAATGTATATTTTTATTCAATATTTTTCAGCCAGATAATCAGTAATGTACCATGTGCAATTTTGCTGTCTAAGTTCACAAATTGTTGGAAGGAGTTATTGATTGGTGTAAATATCGGAGGCATGGGAACCATTATAGCCTCACTTGCAAGCTTAATATCCTACAAATTTTATTCCAAGGAATATGACGGGAAAAAGTATATGATAAAATTCACCATATATAATTTTGTCAGCCTTGCAATATTTACAGTAGTGTTTTATATGTTATTAAATTACATATAAACACAGAAAATATAGCCATTTATTTATTAATAAAGAAAATAATTTTTATGTCCGGTATTAATAGCAATTATTCATAAAAAGTGTGAAAGAAATACTAGCCATGCTTAACTCATTATTTAAGTATAGCTAGTATTTATGCAATAAATGGTTTTGATTACAAATATATTGATGTTTTATGTATTTTATGCGCTGCAACAAGCTGTAAGAATATTTGTAAAGATAGCTTATGAGAGTAATTTATTTGCTTTCTTAATGAATTTTCCTTGTGGGTATAACCCGATATATTTTTCAATCTGACCTCTCGTGCCATTTTTGTGCATCAGTTCACAAACTTCCCATATGTTGTCTTCAGTCATTTCGGAATCTTCACCACAATTTTTTGATTCTATGTAGTTCTCAAGTGCTTTTTCATAGTTACCAAGAAAAAATTCCGCAACCCCCATCTGACCAATACATTCTCCTTTTTTATGAGGATACTTCTCTATTATTTTTTCATATGCTTGTATACATCCAATAAAGTCTTTGTTTAATAATAAATCAGTAGCTATGTTAAAGGCATCAGACTCCTCGTCAGTTGTCATTTTATTAAGTAATTTTTCTCGCATCTTCTTTGCAGTCTCAAAATCTGCATCTCCGGAAATAAAAGCTGAGGTGCTGTCAGAGTTCAATGCAGTTTTATTAGCAGCTTCCTTCTTTTCTTCGGAGACTCCAAGCAGGTAAGTACCTACCAATCCAAATAGCACTAGAAATACTATACCTAAGAATACTTTAGCGCTAAAAAAGAAGTATACGCTAAGTAAACCAAGAACTGATAAAATTATCCCAGATATAATCTTATTCATATAAAAATCCCTCCAATAGTTATAATTTTTTTCTGTTACAAATGAAGAAAAGTATATGATTTAATAGTTCCTTCATTTGTGATTTTTACTAAAATGTTAATTTTTTCACATCAATATCATTATCGTTCAAACTTTATATAAGTTTAATTAATTTTGTTGAATCTGTAGATTTAGCCTTAATTACAAAGTAAATAATTGCACTTTTTTTCTTAAGCATTTTCAAGGAAAAGTATTAACTATTTACAAAATACTGCTTTATTTTACAAAAAAAATATTTATAATCAAACTAGATTATGGTAGTATAGTAGCCACATGGTTGGTATCTCTAGTCACAGGTATAAGATTATTGTACGGATTTATAAAACTGATATTAATAAGGAGTTTATAATGAGTTTAGCTGGAAAGGAAGATTCCAAATCTGAAGTTGACTTAGATAGCGTTGAAATTTGATTAAGTGATGATTTGTTATAGAAAGGTGAAACGATATATGCAAATATTAACTGAAAGTGATATTAAAGAAATTATTAAATTAATCGAGAAACCTATAGATAGAACAAATTTTATTACCATTGAGGATGACATTATAAGAACTCTATTAGACAATTACTTATATCTAACATACTATCAGGATAATGTAGTTGAGCAATTACAAATAGTTAGTAAGGAAATATTGTTTTATAGCAGATATTACTGGTTCAATAAGTTTATGAAAATGTACTTTTCCCAATATGGATATGATTCTGGTATAGAGCAACAGGCCTTTGAGATACTGGAGCAAATTGATGGATGTGCAGATATTGTAATTGATTTGACAGTTATAGAGAGAATCGAAAAGGATCAGTATGTAATTTAGGAGAAAAAAAGTTTTGAAACAAGAGAGATGTCAGTATTCTGTACTTGTGAAATTTTCAAAGATTGTTTCGAGTACATTACAAAAGTGGGTATAAACCTTAAAGTAGAAAGGAAAACGATTATGGAAAACAAAATAGTAAGTGAGATAATGGGAACTTTTGCCTATGACGAGCTTTGCAAAGAATATGTGCAGCATGAAGGAAAGATACATTGGTCCCTGGATATTAGTGATGAAGGTGCCGATTTAAACGAGATGATTAGAAGAGCAGAAAAACTTTTTGTTTGTATTGAAGATTTTGATAAAAGGGCGAAAGTCAGTATAGCAGAGGAATTGATTGATTACAAAAATGATGTTTACCATGACTACGATGAGGATGATGAAAATTTAGATTGGGATGCTGTAGATGCAGGCGAATACGACATAACTAAAGAAGAATTTGAAGAAGTAATTATTCTTTATGACGTCGTAATTAGTGCAAATGGTATATACTGCGAATATTATGATGGAGATTTATTTGGAGGGCACAGAATACATTCCTATTTTGATAGTGATTATAAGTTTTTAAGTGCAGATGTGTAGTTTCAAATAGATAATAGGTATAGTTATATGAAGCAACAGATTTAATAATTTAGGAGGAATATAACAAATGGAATGCAGTGGACAAGTTTCGATTTGGCTTGGTAATTTTAATGATCTTAGTGATTTAGAAAGGTATGTTCAAACTAAGTATACAGATGATGGTGACAGCATTAACTCAAAATTTGAAACTGATTTTAAAATTGATTACTTTGATGAGGATTTTAGAGAAATAAATGTATTAGAGGAATCACAAAATTCTTTTTCTGATATTCTAGAAGACCATTCATACTATAAAAGTATCATAGCAAACTATACTGACCAGTATAGCGACATTTTAGACAAGCACTATAATAGCATTATACTTTTATATGATTTTAAATATACCGAAAATGTTAAAGAAATAGAAAAAGAGAATTTGTACATAAAATTCATTGGTAGTATAGAATATGATGAAACAGAAATGGATTAAATAAGGAGCTTGCAGTTATTAGTTGTTAAAGTTGTTTGATAAATAGTTTATTTCTATATTTTAGACTATTCTTATTTATAAAAATAAAAAATTGGAGTGATAAATATGTATAAAAAAGAAATGGAATTCTTAAAAACTGCTGAAGAACATCTGGATAAAACTTTAATACAAAATGTAAGAAAGGTATATTCAAAAGATGAAATTGAAAATATTCAAAAGCAATACTCGAATATTCCTGAGGAATATCTTATATATCTTTCTCAAATTGGTGAGGGTGGCTTTCGGGAGGAGTTTTGTACAGTCTTTGGAGATTTAATTGAAGTTGAAGATTTTTTTGATGAAGATCTGCATGAATATCTAGATTTTGAAGAAGAAGTTCTTCAATTTGGATGTGATTTTTCCGGAAATGCTCTTGTTTTTTTAATTGATGATGGATGGGAAGTTGGAATTATATATCATGATGATTTAGGAGATATAGAAAAAACTGGTCAGAAATTTAAGGAGTTTATCTCTAAGATGATTATGGGTTAACTATATACATCGCACTAAAATTCTTACATTGTGCCGAGCAAAAGATCCATTCTTCAGGGATTTTTGCGAGAGCAGAATGTAATAGAATTTGTGCGATGTATATAAATAAATATTATTTTTAGAATTTTATGAAGTCTGAAAACACAATAAATAAAATGGTAAGGAGAAAATATGGATCTTTTAGAAGAGTTTAATGGGGTAGGTAAGACACCGGTTATAGCGAAGATAGGAGGATTTCGGCCGGAAGACAATATTAAGAGCTGGTTTGGCGGAAATTTTTCATTAAATAAAACTTCATGTTGGCCACAGCATAATGGAAAGTATATGATACCTGTAATACAAATATGTAGTTCAGAGGTTCCAAATGGAAAGAACTATTTTGGAGATGTTGAAATTGTACAAGTATTTTTGGATAATGGAAATTTGCCGGCAAGAGGACCACAAAAAAATGGTGATGGATGGCTTTTGCTTGAATATAAATCAACAGATGATCTGATAAGGGTACAAACACCAACAGGTAGTGAACAATTCAAAGCTTTTCAAATAAAGTGGAATGTGAACGAAAAAAAGGATTATCCTTGTTGGGAAGAATCTTGGGATTATCTTGATATGACTGAAGTAAATGATGATGATGAATTGAACGATAGATTTTTTGAAGAGTTTGATAGCTATACATATACAAAAATTGGAGGATACGCTTCATATATTCAGTCACCATGTGGTAAAGATTATGAATATATCTTTCAAATTTCATCTGAGGAAAAAGCAAAATTTATGGTAGGAGATAACGGTAAATTATATATATTTAAATCTAAGATAGATGGTGAATGGTATCTACACTGGGATTGCTATTAAGCTATTAAGAACTTGGAGCGTGAGAGATGTTGGATTTATTTAAAGATTTTCTTTTTAAAGAAAAACAGCTGTTAGATCAACTTCAATTATGTCCTATATCAGAAATAATAGGTATAGTGAATGCAAGTGGAGTTGGTGCTGTAAGAGTAGGCGGAGAGGAATTATACACTTTGACTATGAAATTTGATGCCTGGAGAGATGCAAGCGGACAGCTAAAGCCTGAACCATTACATATTATAAGAAAAGTTACAAAACAGGAGCTAGCTGATATTCGAGAAAAAATAGAAGCAGAAACAATAGTGAAAATTAATGCCCGTGTGGCAGAAAAGAGTGTTTCAGATAAACAAGATGCACTTTTTGAAGAATTTATTGAAGTTGTTTCAACTGATAAAGAATTAAACGACTACATAGAAGATATTAAAAATCCGGTTACTTATGAGGATAATATTTTTGGAATCTTAACCTTTAATAGGAAACTTAGCTGGTATTCAGGTAAAATAAACTGGAATAAGAAAAGTGTTGATCTAAATTTACCAGTAACTGAACCAGAAGATATAAAATTAAGCGTTCAAGCTGCGAAAACTTTATGGGAAAGTCGAAAAATATGGGACAATCGCATTAGTGAATATGCTGTTAATGAACTACTAGGGCTCAAAAATGATAGCTGGCGTGAGGATGATGAAAAAGAGGTAACGGCGAAACAGTTTAAGACTCGAATGAAACTTGAAGCAATTACTGTTTATCCAGATGAGGAATTCGAATTTTGGCATCATGATGGTGGCTTATTCTGGGGACATTCAATTCTAGTTTCAGGAAACTTGACGGATGGACCGGATCATGCAGATATTCCAGGGTAATGGGATGAATGATAATAAAGAAATACTATTATCGTGGATAGAAGAAGCCATAAAAAGGGATGGTAATTTTGATTGAAGAATTGGCTAAAATAAAAAAAGGACAAACAGATGAAGAAGTTGAAAAAATATTGAACTATAAGCTGGATTTAATTGAATTGAAAAATGAAAATGTACATTATTATTATTGTAGATTTGAAGAGGTTGGTGTGTGGTTATTCTTTAAAATAGAGGATAAAAAATTGTATACTATACGCTACGAGCATCCTTTTCCAATAGAAATAGAAGGTATAAAAATAGGATTTTCTAAGAAGGAAGTCAAAAAGGTAAAAGGACAACCTCATAGAAAATGGCCTATTAAAGATGAAATGTTTGATATTTGGATCTATGATGAACCTGAGTTTATAAGATTTGATTTTGAAAAAGGTATAAAAGCAAAAGTACTTAAAATATTTAGGTAGTTTATGCTGATGAGTTATTTGAGAAGCATAGTATTGCTATTACAATATATGATTTGATTATAATGTAAAAATTGCAAAGAACTAAATTATTAGGGGGTAAACAATATATGGAAGAAATATTGGATATAATACAATTTAAGCTTTGTGATTCTACTTTAAAAGAGGAAGAGGTAAGGGGAATTAAGGAATACTTGGAAACTGGTAATCCTTTAGATTTGGACAAAGTACATAAATTCGATTTGGAAGAAAGTCATTACAATATTCAACAAAGAATATGGGAATTACTAAATGAATTTAAAGACAAGGAAGAGATATATAAAAGACTTGTAAATGTTTTTTATGCTATTGGAGAGGAAAGCTTCTTTAGACTACTTAATTCAAAAATCTACTCAATAAATAAAATAGCAGAGTTTTTAAAGCCCTTTGATAGCAAAGAAAAGTTTATTGTTTGGGTCATTAAAACTTATTCTGGTAAAGTGAGTCAGTTATCGTCGGTCAATGCGGAGGATATAATTTCAGTTTTTGAAGAAATAATAAATGAAGATAATTTAATACTTTCAAAGGCATTTATAACAACTGAGGACGCTTATATAAAATTAATTTTGGCCATTATGGCAGTAAAAAATCGTTGCAATTTGCCGGAGGATGCAGAGAATTATATTAAGACTTATTTACAAGATATACAAGTTGTCCATAAGCAATTATTAAATCAACAGGTAGTACTTGCTAAGTTTTTGTACTATGCTCACGGTGAATGTGAATCGTTAAGGCAACCACTAACAAACATAGTGAATAACAGTACAAGCAATATTTACATATTTGATCGATTGATGAGCTTTGCTAAAAAATATAATTCGGGGATAGATTGTTACTCTATTGTGGAAGAGTTCAAATTTGATAAGAGGCTGTATGTGTTAAACTTGATGGGTTTATTTGTAACGGATAAGAATAAAAGGGTAGTAAAAGAGATAGAGGAAAAAATAAAAGAAATGCCGCAAATCTTTAGAGATAGTTTGAATTTGGAATCTCCATATGAAAATGATGAATATGATGAAATACAAAAATTTGCATTGTGTTATTTCCTTTACAACCATTCTAAGGAGAATGGTGATTTTGAAAAGCTCAATCATAATATAAACCAAATATTAAGTATCATTATTTCAGGCTTAGAAGGCTTTGAGGTGTTAACACTTAAAGAGAAGCTCCAGGTTTTTAATTATGTATTAAAGGGTAAAGGAGATACGCAAGAGGTTATTAATAAAATCGATAAATCATTAAGTGAAGATTACTTAGGGGGTTATCATAATACTTTCTTCAAGCTAACCTATGCTTTAAGAGAAACTAGAGTAATTATATTTAGATTCTTAAACCTTTTATTTCAGGTAGAGAAATATAAATTAGCAGCACAGATTATAGATAGGATCATTGAAAATACAAGCTATGTAGGGTTAATGGAAGAACTTAGCGCTGCAGGAATAGGAGAAGAATATTTGATTTTAACAGCTGATTTTGCTTTAAATCGATTTGATTTTAATGGTACATCAAAGGTTCTGGAATATCTAGATACATTATGTCTGGAGGAAAGTGAAGAGCTTATTAATAACCTTGAAAACTTAAATAGTAATGTTAAAGAAATAATTCTTGAAAAACTATTTAATGTAAATAATGAAAAGTATGCACCGCTACTTGTTAATCACTTATCTGATTCATCAAAGGTTATAAAAGACAAGATGATAACTTTACTTAGTACATATGAAGGTAGTAAAACTTTGGTATTAAATGAGCTGAAGAATAAAAAGACAGTAGTTAGGGAAGCAGCAGCTAGAATTTTGATCAATTTTAATATGAGAGACTGCGTCTTAGAACTTGAAAAGTTCGCAGAAGCAGAGAAAAATGAAAAGATTAAGATACTTTTGTTAAACATTATCAATGCAGATTATTTAGAACATGAAATACTTGAAAGTGCTGAGAGTATAAGTAACTATTGCAAAGAAAGGTTAAAGAAAACTGCTTATTCTGCTCCGGCATGGATTCCTGTAAATGAATTTCAACAAATAAGGCATAAGGATGGAAGCTTATTATCAAAAGATGTGCTAGTTTATATTTTGAGTAAATATTCTCTTGAAAATTTAGTCCAAAGGAACCTGATAGCGGAAAAAGTAATAGAGAAGTGTAATAAACGTGATATGGAACAGGTTGGAAACGAAATATTAAACATCTGGATTAATAATGGAGCAGACACAAAGGAAAAGTGGATATTAAGCTTCTTATCGGCTATCGGAGGGTTTAATATTGTCAATACTCTAAAT
>JAEZDX010000315.1 GCA_023417975.1 Bacillota bacterium | reverse complement strand
GTGCTAATGGATAAGATTACTCATCAAATGCGCTTAGTACAGTGGACCCCAATTGTCCGCGAATGCCGAGGCAACGGCATGGCTGTTAAAGCTTGGTGTCTTGAAAATAATATTAATGAAAAGCAGTTTTACTATTGGCAGCGTGGCGTTAGGGGAGAAGTATTTGACACTATGATAAAAACTGAATCTCTAAGTAAGCCAAATTTTGTGCAACTTCCAATGCTTGCTAAAAGTCTATATCCCCTACGGCTATAGCGAATTGCTCGCTACATTGATGGATTTTTTCTTTTGTACAAGCATCTCGAATCAGGAAAATTTCAGTTCCCCGTAATTTTTAGGCCATCTCCACCAGATTCAGCATGCTTAATAACTAATCGAAAGAAGAAATCTGTCTATCAGTGTTAAGGATATTCTAGTTAGAAATATTTAATCAAAAGTTTAAGAGAGAAAGTCTCAAAAGAAGACATTTAGATGGCTGAATAGTTATATTTCATGCAGTATGAAAAGTATATTTACGCTATATTGACTATATGTTAATATAAGGGTGTAAAGCCATTATAATCAAAATGGCGGTATATACGTAAACGAATGAAGTGATTTAATCTTAACAAAAAGTATATCGTTTACACTTTGAACTCTTATAGGAGGTATTGATTTGATAAAAAATAATATTAAGGCACTGTTAATTCATTTTACAATTGCTTTCTTTTGCGTAATTATTACTATGATTGGTAGTTCATCAGCAAAATGGTCCTCGGAAGAAGCAGCTAAAAGTCACCACAATAGTATGATTGCCATATCTTTGATTATATTATGTTGTTCCATTTTTCTATATTATTACGCAAGCAAAAAATATTGTAATAAGCAAAGGAAATTGGTTTATAGCTTAATTTCAGTCAGTATAGTCACAATTATTGGTATATTTTTATGGATAATAACCTTCTGCATAAATCCAAAGGGGCTTGATGGAAGATTGTTAAATTCAAATAATTGGGTTAATTATAGCCTTTATATTGGCTATGCACAAATGTTTCTTGACGAAAGTGGAATTAATAACCCATATATCTTTCTTATGTTATGTTTTATCCCTTCAGTTACAATGAGCATAGGACTAACAAGAAAAAAAGTATAAAACCAAGATGACTTAAGTTTAATTGATTTTATATTGATACTGCCAAGTTATTATTTAATGTAAAAATATTTTTCAAAAAACTGTAACTCTTCCCTTAAGCAGTGTATTTATTTATATAGTCAAATCTCTTTATAAAATGAAAATAAATATTAGGGAGGAAATAATAATGACAATAACAAAGCAAATCCAAGTGAAATTTTGGCAGGATGATTTTGTTCTTGAATTAAAACCTGAGGAAAGATATTTTTATATGTATTTGATAACCAATACTACATCAACCGCATGCGGTATTTACAAGTTTAATCATAAATTGGCAGTGCTGGAGACTGGACTCAGCGCCGAGGCGATAAATGAGCACCTGAATACCTTTGAGAGCTTGGGAAAGATTATAATTTCAAAGAGCAAAAAAGAAATAATGTTGGTTAACTGGTTGAAGCATAATTGTAAGATGAATAAGAAAACTATAAAGATCATAAACTCCGAGCTTAAGGAAGTTAAAGATAAGGAACTATTGAGCCGCTTTCTTGAGGTTTGTAAATTTAGACAGTATCCTGTTGAGGAAATATTCAACGGAATAATAGTAGCTTCTGAAGTGAAAGAGGAAGCCAAAGAAAGTGGACAAGCTACTTCTGAAGAGCCTAAACAGCACTGTGCCAAGCCGGAGCAGGAAGAAGTAAATGCAGAAAAAGAATTGGAAGATAAAAAGAGTATACAAGCTGAAGGGTCGGAAACTGCGGCAAAGGATACCTCCCAAGTACTGTTTTTTAACACCGTAAAAGAAGAATCTACAGCATGTAAAAGAAAGAGAAAAGCTAGAGGAAAGCGCAGTGAGCAGGTTGAAAATATAGAAGCCATAGACGTTGAATTTTCAGATGGGGAGGACCCGGAAGCAGCAGCCGGCATACCTATAGCAACGTGGAGCTTTGCTGACAGCTCAGAAGCTGTGTGCAGCAGTTGAAACCATAGCTGCGGTTAGTATTTGTCATGTTTATTGAAAAAAGACAAATACCGGAAAATACAACCAATGTTCGTATAAAAATATACATTATATTGTAATACATGCTATAATTGTATATGATAATAATCCAATAAATATTGGGGGAGCATAATGAAAGTTTTCTTTCGTGTGCTAATTGCTATTGTAATTATGCCTGTTTTATTATCAATGACAGCATGTTCTACTAATAAAGAGCATACTTATTCATCAAAGAAACTAATATCGTTACAGGATGTTGAAAAACTCTTAAAAGATGATGGCATAGAAATAGTAAATAGAGGACCTTCATTTATTACTCAAAGGTTTCTTCTGCAATTAAAAGAATTAAGTGACGATAATTGTGGGTAAAACTTAAATCCAGTTTGAATTTAATATTTGGGGGTGGTTTTAATAGAAAACTTGAAAAGATGGTCCAATGTATTTCTAGTTATCAGCATAATTTTGGCCCTTTTAACAATGGTAGTTTATATAAGACTACAAGGGGTGTTTACTATACCTGATGATGCAGACTTAATGATATCTCTGGGCATAAGAAAATGGGTACTGTCTTTTGCTACAATCTGTTTTATAGCAATTACTGTTGCGTTAAAGGCGGTAATATCAGCAATTATAGGAGAGACATGGGTATTAAAATTCAGAATAAAAGATTTAGAAAAGAGAATCGAACAGAATGAAGATAAACCCCGCGAATAATTAATACGTATTTTTTCTTTATAGATGAACTAAATAAGTTCTTCAGACGGTTGAAAAACACTCAATTATAGGTGGAAACATATAGGTTGGAGGTCAGGATTTTTTAATCAGAGAATGATTAGGAGTCCTGGCTTTTTTTATGTCTCCAGCAGGAGGATGAGTGAGAGAGAGGTATTAAATGGAAAATAGAAAATGAAATGTAAGAATATATATTAATATCTTTTGGTTAAATAAAAAAACCGGGAATAAAACTCCAGGTTTCTATTTGCTTTACAAATTTCAATTTTAAAGGTATAATTAAGTTTTGCGTACAAAAATAACAAGCATATCATAACTATTAAATATTACACAATAATATTAGCACAAAGCTTATGTTGATGTCAAGTGATTATTTAAAAAATTCGCGGGAGGTATATAAAATGAGCAGTTTTAATGAAATTAAGAAGGAAGAAGCAATGTATCTTGAAAAAACATTATCCGTTATAAAGACTAAGCTTGAAATAGAAGAAGGGGCTTTAGCTTCCAAGCTTGGCAAGGTTATTGCCTCCGGAAGAGAAATGTGGGAAGAAAGCTCACACTCTTCAGAGGATTTTGATGGTATACCGGAGATGAATCAGTATCTCAGCGAAGTTAATACGAAGACCAGGACTTATGCAAGTGCAGAAAAAAGCATTGACAGGTATAGAAGAATGCTCAAATCGCCTTACTTTGGAAGATTTGATTTTACTGAAAAAGGCTATGACGATGAAGAAAAAATCTATGTGGGTTTGTATAATCTAATGGATGAAAAAAGTGGGGATATTTATGTATACGACTGGAGAGCACCTGTATCAATTATGTTTTATAGAAATGAACTGGGGAAAGGCAGCTACAAATCTCCCGCAGGGATAATTCACGGAGATATCTCATTAAAAAGACAGTACAAAATTGAAGAATCAAAGCTTAAATACTTTTTTGACAGCAGCATAAAAATCAATGATGAAATTTTGCAGGAGGTTCTTGGAAGAAATTCTTCTGCTAAAATGAAAAACATAGTTGAAACTATTCAAAAAGAACAGGATCTTATTATAAGAGATACAGAAAATGAACTATTAATCGTGCAGGGAGTAGCCGGCAGCGGAAAGACGTCTATTGCACTTCACAGAATAGCCTTTTTGCTTTATGAAGGCCTAAGCTCCAAACTAAGTATTAACAACATCATAATAATCTCCCCTAACTCTGTCTTTAGTAAATATATTTCTGATGTTCTGCCCGAACTTGGAGAAGAAAATGTAAGGCAATTGACCTTTGATGATTTAGTGAAAGGAGAAAAGAGGCATGAACAAATAGAGAAGCTCATACAACTTCAACGAAGTGAGGACTTTGATTTAGAGTTTGAAAGCAA
>JAEZDX010000289.1 GCA_023417975.1 Bacillota bacterium | reverse complement strand
ATTTAGCAGTGAAGAAATAATCAGTATGGTTTTGGTTGTATCCTTAGCTATATCAGGAACCTGGGGAGCGGCTATCTGGGGAATATCATTAAGAAATATAATAGCAATGATATTTGTTATAATATGTGCATATACCAATGGCAGTTCTATGGGTGCAGCAGCAGGGGTTGCTATCGGTTTTGTAATTGGAATCAGTACTGACAACATTATACTCTATATTAGTAATTTCGGATTATGCGGACTTACAGTAGGACTTTTTAAGGATACAGGAAAATGGCTTAGTGCATTGGCTTGTATTATTTCATTTTTTATATTAAAGCTTTATTCCACTATAGGAGTTGATTTTAAGTTAATAGAAATATTAGCTGCCAATATTATTTTTTTAAGTATTCCTGATAAGTTTTACAGTTCTATTATTCTGGAGTTTAATTGGGAAAAGAAAGCTTTACAAATTAATGAAAAATATACAGAAGCAATAAAGGATATGTTTGTTGAAAGACTTAAAGGATTTTCAGAGATTCTATTTAATATTTCGGATACAATAAAGAATCTTGTTAATAATGATAAGCTGCTGCTAAGAAATAAAAGCAGTGCACTTGTGGAAAACCTTGCGGATAGAGTATGTTCCAACTGCAGTATGAATAGCATGTGCTGGAAGAGAGAAATATACTATACTTACACTTCATTCTCTGAGCTGATACAAAATTTTCATGAAAACAATAACAAGCTTCCCGAAGAACTGGAAAGAAAGTGTTTAAGAAAGGCTGCCTTGGTAAAAAGTACGGAAGAATTGATAGAGAGTTTTATTACTAATGAAGCTTGGAGAAACCGTTTAGTAGAAGGAAGGCAGCTGGTAGCATCACATTTAAGTAATATGGGACAGACAGTGAAAGAAATAGTAGACGAATTTAACGCAAGTATTACCTTTAATAATGAAATAGAAAAATATATTAGAAAACTTCTGTCAAGGAAAGCTATCAATTACTCAAATGTATTTTGCTTTCAAGATAAAAGAGGAAGAATAAATATAAAGATTACCGTTTCCGGATGTGTAGAGAATGAGTTTTGTGTTAAGGAAATACTACCGGTAATAAATCAAGTTACCGGCCTCAGTATGTGCATAAAGGATGATGAATGTAAAATTGACAGTCAAAATAACAGCTGTACAATAGAGTTTGAGGAGACTCCAAAGTTTCATGTAGCTTCTTGTGTGTTGAGGGAATGTAAAAACGGAGAAAAGCACAATGGGGACAGCTATAGCTATAGAAAGCTTAAGGATGGCACATACATGATTATTATAAGTGATGGTATGGGATCGGGACCTGAAGCAGGACAAGAAAGTAAAGCAGCAGTGGAACTGGTGGAAAAATTTTCGGAAGCAGGCTTTTCGAGAGATACTGCAGTTAGCACTGTGAATTCAATTATGACTATGAAGTTTTCCGAAGAAGAGAAATTCTCTACTCTTGATATTGCAAACATCGATCTTTATACTGGTGAATTGAGCATGATGAAGGTCGGGGCAGTTGCAACCTATATTAAGAAAAAAGAACGAGTTGAAATAATTAAGTCAAAGACTCTGCCTATTGGAATATTGGACAAGGTGGACATAGATATTGTTGAAAAACGTGTGAAAAATGGTGATATAATTGTCATGTTGAGTGATGGCGTGCTGGAATGTCAGGGGAATGATGATAGTATGGAAATTTGGATTGAAAACTATCTGCGGCAATGTGGTGATGCCAATATAAATGAAATTAGCGACACTATAGTTAACAAGGCTAAGGAATATAACGGCGGTAAAGCAAAAGACGATATAACAGTAGTAGTATCGAAGGTATATGATATATACTAGCCGTAAAGTATATAATTTATATTGTTTATTATAGGAAGAAGCAGATTCTTCCTATAATTTTTATAAAAAAATGATAGACGGTTGACAAGTTTAGGGCGTAAATGGTTATAATGAAAATAAAAAGCATAGTGATGATTAGTTATGAGGTGTGAAATTTGATTCAGAAGGTTATTGAGCATATTGATAAATACTCAATGTTCCAAAAAGGTGACAAGGTTATAGTGGCAGTTTCAGGGGGACCGGATTCCATGTGTCTCATTCATATATTAAATAGTATAAAGGATTTATATGGTATTACATTATATGCTGCTCATGTAAACCACTGCTTAAGAGGAGATGACTCAGATGGAGATGAAGAATATGTGCGTAGGTTTTGTGAGAAAAACTCTATACAATTTTTCTCGAAAAGAGTGGACATTAATGCTATTTGCAAGCAGCTAAATATATCAAGTGAAACAGCCGGAAGAGAAGCGAGGTATGAGTTCTTTGAAGCTCTAATGAAAGCAATTGATGCTCATAAGGTGGCTTTGGCTCATAATCTTAATGATCAAGCTGAAACCATGCTTATGAGAATAATGCGAGGTACCGGACTGGAAGGACTTAATGGAATAAGACCAGTTAGGGATGCTGTTTTTGTAAGGCCTATTCTTATAT
>JAEZDX010000137.1 GCA_023417975.1 Bacillota bacterium | reverse complement strand
ATACAAAAATAGATTCACAAAAAGCAATTTATAACGTTGGTATAGTTGGCTCAGGAATGCAGTCATATATAGAACGGTCAAGCTTAATAAGACAGGTAGAGGCTGCTGACGGAGGCAAGTTATTCTTTGAGGAGCTGCTGCCACTTATGGGTGTAGAGTTTGTGAGATATGGGATGTTAACAGTGGTGCCATTTCCTTTTAAGTATTTGAGGGAGTATGAACAGGTAAAGAAGCTAAAATGGGAAAGTAATAATATGACATTCTGAAGCACAAACAGATATTCATTGCTCCTACTGGTGTATATCTTGTTATGGAAAATATAAATTTAAAAAGAAGAATGATTGTTTGAAACGACATAAAGTTTTAGAATTAGGCCTAGAAAGTTCGTTATTGTTGATGAGGAGGAATTAATGTGAGATTAAAAAAATTGCATATTGAAAATTATAGACAGTTTATTGATTCTACAATAAATTTTGAAAATGATATTACTGTTTTAGCTGGTTCAAATAACAGTGGAAAGACATCATTAGTAGAATTATTTAATAATATCTTTTATTTAAAGAAATGTAATTATTGTGAGGATGACGTTCCAATAACTATATCAAAAGAGTGGATTGATGATGTATATATAGCAATAAAGGGTATTTATAAGAATTCTAGCAATAAATATAAAAATATTGAAGATATATTAAATCTATTTAATGGTAGCGAGATAGAAGAAAATAGAGGGGAGAGTACAGTACAAAAAAACGACAAGAAATTGATGAAATATACCTCTGTAAATATAGAGATAACTTATGAAGAGGGGGAAAACATAAGTAAGTTTGCTGATTATCTGATGGATTTAGATGAAACTGTTAGAAGTTTTTTCTTTAGATTTGAGTTTAGTCTAAACATGAAAAAACTTCAAAGTAACATAGAACAAAATTATAGTAAGTTATCATCAAGGTTTACTGCGTTGGATAATGAAGAGATAGCCAATACTAATAAAGTATCAATAAAAAATAAGGAGACAAGTATTAAAGAAAAATTTGTTGCATTATATATTCAGTCTTTAGAAGAAAAATACTATTTTACTGACAAACATTATACTAATAAGATTCAAATGGAAACTAAAGATTTTAAGAATCTCTTTAATTTCAACTATATTAATGCGAATAGGTTGTTAGATGATGAAGTATCTGATAAAAACCATTCGATAAGTAAAGGCATGGTTAATTTTATAAGTAATGATGAGGAATGGGAAAGCCTTATTAAAGACCTTCCAGATAAAATTATTCAGCCGATAGAGAGTACTGGAATTAAAGAAAAAATAAGAAAAAAATCATTAGATGGTTTGAGTAAAGTTATTAACTCTATTTCTAAAACAAACGGAGGATTCTCTGAAGAAATTGCATTAGATATGGATATAGATGATGAATCAATTAAGTTGCTGCTAAAAAATATTACTAGTGCAAAATATATAGTTGACGAATTTTATTTAAAAGAGACTGCACAAGGTTTAGGTTATAGCAATATGATTTATATACATCTAGAATTGGAGAAGTACTTAAAGCAAATTGACTTGTCAATAGTTAATTTTTTTATAATTGAAGAACCTGAAGCACATATGCATCCTCAAATGCAAAAGGTATTTATTAAGTATTTATTTAATTACTATAAAGAGCAAAAGATACAAGGATTAGTTACATCACATTCAAGCGAAATTGTTAAGGTAACACCTATTAATAAACTAAGAGTAATTAGACAGCTGCAGCTATTTAAAAATAAAATTTATGATATGAATATTTTTATGAATGAAATTGAAGATATAGGATTGGTGAGTTTTTACAATTTGCTTTTCAATATAAATTTTTCTGATATTATTTTTTCTGATAAAATTGTTATGTATGAAGGTGATACAGAGAGAATGTACATACAAAATATTCTTAAGCTTGAAAAATTCGAAAAACTGGATAACCAATACATAGCGTTTATACAGGTAGGTGGAGCTTATGCACATAATTATAGAAGAATAGTTGAATATTTACATATTAAAACATTAGCATTAACTGACATAGATTATGATAAAGCTTATCTGACAGAAGAAGAAATATTGGAATCTAAAACTACTAATGCGGCTATCAAAGCTTTTTATAAGGATGATATGGGACAAGACAACCCGGATATCAAGGAAATTTATAAATGGAAATATGATAAAGTTGCATCAGAATCAGATTCATGTACACTTATCAAATTTCAAGGAAAGGAAGATGCTTACTCAAGAACTCTAGAAGAAGCGATGCTGGCTAAATACTTTAATATGAAGATGAATGATGTAAAAACCAAGGCTGAATGGCAACAAAAAAGAAACGATAGTAAGTTACAATTTGTTATCCCAAGAGAAGTAAAGAGTCATAATATTAGAGATATTGTTAATTCTACATCTGATTCAAAAACGGATTTCATGTACTCGGTAATTATGAACAATTTAGTTGAGAAGATGCTGCCAAATTATATTCTGGAGGGATTAGAATGGTTAATGAAATAAACAATAAAAATCTATGTTTAATCAATGCTCCAGCTGGTAGCGGGAAAACAACAACAATAAAGCAAATGGTAACAAACATATTATTAAAGGATATTAATGCAAGTATTTTATGTATAACTTATACAAATAGAGCAGCAGAGGAATTAATGCTAGGTATAGAATCAAAAAAAGTACAAATTCAGACGATTCACTCTTTTATTTCTTCATTTATGAGCATTTATTTTTCTCATAAGGAGATTTTAAATCTATATTTTGAAGTTTACGCTGACAAGATAAGGGAAAGAATTGATAATGCTAGCAATGATGAACATATAGCAAAATCAAATAATAAATATATAGAAACTTATGGAGAGCTGAATTATGAGACTGTAGTAATGAATATTAGTAAACTTCAATATAATGAACTGCCATTTAATACACTTTACTTTGGTGGGCTATGTCATGATGATCTTATAATCTTTTCAAAGCTTATAATTGATCGATACCCAATTATTAAGAAGAGAATATCACAAAAATACAAATATATTTTTATCGATGAATATCAAGATACATCATCAGAGGTATTAAAGATATTTTATGAATCGGTTAAAGGGGGGGATACGAAGTTATATTTATTTGGAGATAAAATGCAACAAATATACAAGAATTACGATGGAAGTTTTGAAGAAGAATTGAAGCATTTTAACTCAACTAGAAAGTTAGATACAAATTATAGATCGGTTCCATCAATTATTAATGTCCTAAATAATATTTATAATGATTCAAAGTTTGTTCAACATGAATATACTATGGCAGAAGACAGCAAAAAAAATAAAAACACACCAAGAGTTCTTATATGTAGAGATATGGAGAAGGCTATAAGTGATGAATCAATTAAGAATCCGGAAGCACTTAAATTATATGTTTTTAACAAACAAAGATTTACTTCTATCAATTGTGGTAATCTATATCATGCAGTGGAATGTGTGAGCAAATACCATTTCGGAAGCAAGTATAGCGCTGTGGATGTACTAACAAATGATACCCAAGATAATCCTGACAAATTATTTAGGTTACTTTTTTCTATTAGGGATATGTATAAAGACTATGAGTTAAAACAATATGGAAAGGTTATCCAATTAATTAAGTTTAGTGCTATTTATAATAAGGAGATACTATTAATTAATATACATTCAGATAAAATGAAGTTAAATAAAAAATTAGTTAGTTTATTTAAGTATTTTAGCGATAAAAAAGAAGAACCTATCTTAGAGTTATTGCGTTCATTAATTTCACAAAATATAGTACATGAAAAATATTTAGAGGATATACTTGATGATGAAGAGTATGAAAATGTTTTAAAAACTCATATTTCTGAATTCGTAAATCTTACTAAGTATTTAGAAGAACCGCATGTCTCTACTCAGCATGGAGTTAAAGGAGAAGGACATAATTCTGTGTTCTTTATTTCCGAAGATAGTAATAATCCACTAATAAAAATGTATAGCTTTTTTGATATTTTGGTGAAGATGAAAGTGAATTTTACTGAATTTCAAGACTTCTATTATACGTATTTAGATAAAATTAAAAACATGCAAGATAAAATAAAAATGAAGATCAGTGAATTAAATAAAGATGCTTATACAATTAATGAAAATTTTATTAATCAAAAAATTAAAGAACTATATGAAGAATTTAAGCAAAATAATTACTTTAAAGAATTCTATATTAGTGACTTTAATGACTTATTCAAAAAGCCTGGTGTGACAAAAGTTAAAAAGTGTTTAAATACAAATACTATTTATGGTGTGTTGAGTGCGTATAAGCTTTTTTATGTAGGATGTTCAAGAGCAAGGGAAAGATTAACTATCTTTATTGACGAAAACAAAATAAAAGGAGATAAAGTAAAGCTGATTGAGAAGTTAAGTAGTATAGGTTTTGAAGTTATAAACTGCTAGAACCTCAATAACACATATTTTTAATTAATCATTGGCACTATGTAAATTTAGAATGGCAAAGTTTAGCTTTGCTATTGGATAATAAGATTGGGAAAAAGTATACTATAATATTACGGAATAAAATATAGATTTCATCGGGATTGTGTAGCGTACAAGATATAAAAACACGATAAAATCCACTAAAGCATTATAAGGGTACGGTACGTAGCACGGCTGACTACAATTAATATGACGGTTAATATTATCGCGGTTAAACTTTGGAGAGAAAGAGGTTTATCAGAACGTATTTATATCTATTATATAACAATTTGTATATCTTACTGCAATGCTTTATAGCTATTAGTCTTACTACCAATCATAAGATTACCATAAAATTTTCTGCGTTCTGAAAAATATCAAAATAATATTTTAGATTCTTCTAACCGTTGAAAATTCAGGGCTGAAAAGATTATCTAAGCTATGGTAAGTTCTATTAAAATTATTATTAGAGATAAACACCGCACGTACACGTTACATTACCTCTAACCCCACCCTGAGAACATTGAAAATAAAGAGTTTTAGAAGTATCTATTACTACTGATAATAGATACTTTTTTATTATATATAGAAGAGGTTAAAAATTTATGGTATTCTGTCAATGGAGGTGCTGAGGATGAAAAGGGAACAAAAAGAAAGATCAAAGGGCAATGAAGTGTTAGCGGATAGTGCCGTGGTTATGAAGGATAAATTACGTAGATTTATTGTTATAGGAACCGTATTATATACAATTTTAGTATTGTATTTCATGTTCTTTGGGTTTAATAGAGTAGAAGATAGAATCAATTATAATCAGTATACATTTATGCTTGTGCCGGAAGGGATTCTGTTGAGGTTTCCAAAGCTAACCATGTCATGGCTATACGATTTTGGAAACATCGCTGCTTTTATTCCCTTTGGAATAGTAATTCCATTGTTGTATCGTGTACGTTTTAGAAAATTTATAGCATTATTTATATCAGCGATTTTATTTTTAGAAGTGCTGCAATCCTTAACCTTCATGGGTACCTTTGATATTATGGACGTAATATCCAATACATTGGGCGCAATAATAGGATTTGTGGGATATAAAGTAGGGTTTTCTTCTAAGC
>JAEZDX010000099.1 GCA_023417975.1 Bacillota bacterium | reverse complement strand
TGCAACATCTTCACTAACCGTTATTGACAAATGAGTTTTTCAAATATATCATATACGTAGATGCAAATCAATGGCAACTAATCTCAAGGAGTGATTCAATGCTAAAAAAAATAAATATTTTTTTCATTATCATATGCGTGCTCTTTAGTTTATCAGCATGCAGCAGTTCTAAAGCTGATAAAGCTTCAAAAGATCCCAATAAACTGCAGATTTCCGTTACCTTCAATGCATTAAAAGAATTTGCAGAAGCTGTTGGAAAAGAAAAAGTTCAAGTGACAGTGATAACACCTTCCGGAATGGAGCCACATGATTTTGAACCTAAGGCAAGAGACCTGGAGGTTATAAGTAACTCGCAAGTTTTTGTTTATAACGGTCTTGGCATGGAAGCTTGGGTTGATAAAGCTCTGAAGACAATAGACAATGATAAGCTTATAGCGGTGGATGCATCAAAAGACTTTCCCCCTATCAAAAATCAAGATGAAGCTGAACTTGAAGAACACGGTCAATATGATCCTCATATTTGGCTAAGCTTAAAAGGTGCAGAAAATGAGGCAAAAAATATTAAAGAAGCTTTAGTTAAGACTGATAATGCCAATAAAGATTACTACGAAAAAAATTATAAAGACTTTTCAGAAAAACTTGACGTTCTTTATACTGAGTATACTGCAAAATTTAGCTCACTAACTAACAAAAGCTTTGTTACCGGCCATGCTGCCTTCGGTTATTTATGTAGAGACTTCGGATTGACACAAAACAGTATTGAGGATGTATTTGCAGAAGGCGAACCAAGTGCTAAGAAATTAAAAGACTTGGTTGAATACTGTAAAGAAAGAAAGATCAAAACTATATTTGTAGAAGATTTGGTAAGTCCAAAGGTTTCAGAAACACTAGCAAAAGAAGTCGGTGCTAAAACAGAACAAATCTTCACATTAGAAAGCAAGGAAGAAAATAAGGACTACATACAGAGTATGAAAGATAATATAGAAAAAATTTATTCCAGTCTTAAATAGCAGAATTTTATTATTGATCTTTAACTTTAAAAAACCATAAATAAAATTTTCTTGATGCATAAAATGTAATCAGAAAAGAAGCCCAAGTTATGTACCAGGTCCAATGGATATAATTTATTATATTGGTGTTTTTTTCTACAATAATTTCTATAATAGTTAAAGCTGTACAAAAACTAAAGTAGTATAGAAATTCCACAATTAACTTTTTTGTTCTCGGATAATGCAAGTTAAATAATACACAAAAAGCCGGGTATATAAAATATTCGAAATCAAAACTTGTTTTAGTGGCTTTTGCAAAGGAACGAACGGGATATTCTATTAATCCGAGTTCTGCCACTGTTAATCCTAAAAGCCAAGTAAGTAATTGTTTAAACATAAAAACCACAATGGCTTGTCGTATTTTTTCTTTTGGTGTAAATATTATAAGCAATGTACTAGTTATTAGCCATCCTATTATTATAATTAAAGAATCTCTGTTCAAATATATTATCTCCTTTATGGCAAGTTATTGCTTTAATTTAGTAATTCTATTTAATTATATGGTTCTCAATATTTTTCATCTTATACTATAAACAGACTCTATTAACGGTTTTTATGCTCTTAAATTAATTGAAGGCATAAAAAATTACTGCCCTTTTTTACGGCAGTAATTTTTTATATTAATTCTTTTTAAATTTTCATGACTTATCCTACTGTTGATAAATCCCACTGTTCATATATCTTGGGAACATCGCTTATAAGCCTTTTTGTATAGTTTTCTTTTGGAGACAATATTACTTCTTCTGCGTTACCATGCTCAACAATCTTGCCATGTTCCATAATATATACCTTATCAGACACATAATATGCCAATCCTATGTCATGTGTAATAAAGACAATGGTCATATTATTCTCATCACGTAATTTTAAAAGCATATCAAGTATAGTAGCCCTCGAACATGCATCTACCATGGAAGTAGGCTCGTCAGCAATAAGTAGCTGAGGCTTTAAAAGAAATATTCTTGCTATCATAAGTCGCTGCATCTGTCCACCTGACAGTTCGAAAGGATATTTGTTGGTTAATTCATCGAATTTAAGGTTTACAAAGCTGCATGCCTCTGTCATAAGCTCAATTTTTTTTTGCTTTGATAGACTTTTTCCACCTCTCATGTTTATGCAGTCCAACAGTACGGAATCAATTTTATAGAACATATTATATGATGCAAACGGATCTTGGAATACTGCCTGTATACCTCTCCAATATTCCTGCTTCTTCTTACGAGAGGAAATATCTCTCGGTTTGCCTTCAAACAATATATCTCCTTCTGTTACACTAGTGAGGCCAAGAATCATCTTCGAAAGGGTAGTTTTGCCACTTCCGCTTTCCCCAACAATTGAGATTACTTCTCCCTTATTGAATTCGAAATCGACATGATCAACAGCTACAGTCTTAGTTTTATTATTTCCGAAAATCTTTGTAAGTGCTTTTCCACTAAGACAAGGAGCAGTTTTCTCATTGCTCATCTGCATACACCTCCTTAAGCTCTTCAACAGAATAAATGCATCTATACATACGCCCCTCATTGAATTTTCTTTCAGTCAAAGTCTGTATTCTGCACTCAGGCTTTACATATCTGCAGCGTTCTGCAAATCGGCAGCCTTCAGGCGGATGCTTTAGATTAGGAGGTGCACCGGGAATTACAGTTAGCTTATTATCTTTTGTTCCGGATTCAGGTACAATTATGGAACCCATAAGTCCTTTTGAATATGGGTGCATAGGATCAAATACCATTTCCTTAGCATTGCCTTTTTCCACAATCTGCCCTGCATACATAACCATAATGTCATCTGTAACATTATAAAGCAGCGGCAGCTCATGAGTAATAAAAATCATAGACTTAATTAGACCTTTTTCCATAAGCCCTCTCATCATCTTAATAACCATTTTTTGAGATGTGACGTCCAGAGCAGATGAAGGCTCATCGGCAATTAATACTTTTGGTGAGAGTATTGTAGAAATTGCTATAACAGTACGCTGCTTCATTCCTCCGGACAATTCTACAGCGTGCTTTTGCAATACTTCAGCAGGAAGTCCTAAAAGCTCAAATCTTTCTCTAGCAAGATCAAAGATTTCCTTCTTTTCAGCTTTTGGATTATGAGCACGAATAACATCTTGTATTAAACTTATTACTTTTTGTGTAGGATTTAATGCGTTCATAGCTGCCTGAGGAATATATGCGATTTCATTTCCTAAAACTTGTTTTCGTACATCATCCGGTTTCATATTGGATATGTTCCTGCCATCTATAACTATATCTCCACTTATATAATGCAAGGGTGCAAAATAATATCCCATTAGGCTCAATGCCAGTGTAGATTTACCACAACCGGATTCGCCGGCAATTCCAAGAGATTTACCTTCCTCTATCTTTAAAGAAACATCATTAACTGCATATACATCCTCTCTTTGCCTGGTTATATATTTTGTATTTAATTTATTTACTTCCAACATTATTTTTCCCATAGCTTACTCCTTAATCTCTTAATTGTGGATTGAATACTTGATCGAGTCCTGTATTCATCAAATTAAGCGAAAATGATATTAAGGTTATTGCCAAAATAACCGGTAAGAATGCCCACCATGCTCCTGCAATTGGTGCTTTGTATTGCATAGCCCAGTTCATCATAAGTCCAAGTGTTGATACCTTTGTTGTAGCAGGTCCAAGACCGAGCATGGAAAGCTGCGCTTCAGCAAGAATACCTGAGGATATTTGAAGTATAAAGGCCATAACTACATAGGAAGCTACATATGGTAATATATCTGTACAAATAATTCTCGGAAGACTATGTCCGGACAATTTTGAAAGATTAACATGATCTCGATTTCTTAATGATATTACCTGTGATCTTACAGATCTTGTTGTCCATGGCCACGAGGTAATCCCGATTATTACTGCCGTCAGCATAACACCTCTTGCATTTTGACTTACACTAAAGGATATTAAAACAAGAAGGATAAAGGAAGGTATAACTGTAAATATGTTTGTAATAAATAGGATAAAATCATCTATAGTTCCTCCTACATAGCCAGCCAACAAACCCAATAATAAACCAATTAATGTGGCGATAACGCCTGCAATGAGTCCTATTTTTAATGATGTACCCATAGCCGATACAAGCTCCGTCAGCACATCACGACCGAAATTATCCGTTCCAAGCACAAATGTCTTTGTGTTAATAATATCCTTTGTATTTACAAAAGCTTGCGGATCGATTGTAGATTTTGCTTCCAATTCACCTTTGTCATTCTTAGCTGCAATATATGTCTCGTCATTGTTCATTAATTTAATTATCTTGTTATTAAGTCTTATAAACTTTTGTTTCTCCGCATATAATAGCCCAGTTTGTGCTGCGGTCGCACTATAATTTTCTGTCCATAGCTTTACCAGTGCAGATGCATCCTTAATATTAATATCAGACTTAGTAACATTTCCAAACCTTACAAGCCAGTCAGACATATCCTGTCTCTCTGTAGTCGTAATAGACTGTAGTTTTGCTGAAGAAGTATCTACCTTTAAACTTTCGGGGGTTGCCGAAAGTACATCACTCACAGAAATGTATTTTCCCGGTTTATTGAACAGTCCTCCTATCATTTTAAGGGGATCATCCTTTACAAATATAGGATAAAATATTATTGTAATCAGTATTAGCATAAAAAGTACAAATCCTATAGTGAATTTGGGAGAATGAAATACTTGCTTAACTAGATTCTTCAATATTATCCCTCCTCATTAATCCTGTTGTACTGCCTTCACTCTTGGATCAATAAACCCATAAAGTATCTCTACAGCCAGATTTGCAATTAGCACCATGATTGTTATAATAAGTGTACATGCTGAGATAACGGGATAATCTCTGCCGGTTATTGCGGAAAGCATAGTGGTACCAAGTCCCGGATAGCTGAAAATCATCTCTGCCACCAGCGCACCGCCAACCATTTGTCCTAAAGATAATGCAAGCCCTGTAACTTGCGGAAGCATGGCATTTCTAAACACATACTTTACAAC
>JAEZDX010000073.1 GCA_023417975.1 Bacillota bacterium | reverse complement strand
ACTGTAGAGAGCAAAAGACTTAAGGATAAAATAGACAGATTCAACGGGGTATATCAGCGCGTTGATGATGTGGAAGTATTTATTGAGCTAATCAATGAAGCTGATGATGAAGGTTCTGTAGGTGAGATAGTTGAGGAACTGGATAGTCTTAATTCTGAAATAGAAAGATTCAGAATAGAAATATTGCTATCCGGAGAGTATGACAGAAATAACGCCATATTTACACTGCATGCCGGTGTTGGCGGCACTGATGCTCAGGATTGGACCGAAATGCTGTTAAGAATGTATACAAGATGGTGCGATAAAAAGGGTTATACAGTAGAAACCTTGGATTATTTGCCCGGAGATGAGGCAGGAATAAAGGGTGTAACTTTAGGAATAAAGGGCGAGTTTGCTTATGGCTACTTAAAGGCTGAAAAAGGCATACACCGTCTTGTGAGAATATCCCCTTTTAATGCCAACGGCAAAAGACAAACCTCCTTTGCATCGGTAGAAGTACTGCCCGAGCTAACTCAAAGTCAAGATATTGACATAAAGCCTGATGATTTAAGAGTGGATACTTTTCGTGCCGGCGGTGCGGGAGGTCAGTATGTAAATAAGACCGAATCTGCTATAAGAATAACTCACTTACCTACGGGAATAGTAGTGCAGTGTCAGAATGAAAGAAGTCAACATTCCAATAAGGAACAGGCGATGAAAATGTTGAAGGCAAAGCTCATTGAGCTTAAAGAAAGAGCTCATAAGGAGAAAATAGAGGACCTTTCCGGAGATTTAAAGGATATAGGCTGGGGAAGTCAGATAAGGTCTTATGTATTTCAACCATATACTATGGTTAAGGACCATAGAACAAATGCTGAAAATGGGAATGTTGGTGCTGTTATGGATGGAGATATTGATTTGTTTATAAATGAATATCTTAAGCAAAGCAGCAACGGTACTTTAGAACTATAAAAATTGTGGAGTGCACATAATGGCACTCCATTTTTTAATTGTTTTTTTCTCCGGCAACTATGTTATACATGATGGACAAGAGCATAATAATACATATGAAAATAAAACTGCAAAAAAGAATTTCTTTACTGTAAAGAATAAATATATTATTACCATAGGCATATTTTATGACTTCTCTTGAAGATATTTTAAAGCAGCGCTCAATGGCATTAATGCTTATGAGCTCAGAAGTATCGTCAGGTGTATGTATTTTTGACGTATCATTATCACAAAAGGTTATGGCATCTATACCGTTCTTTCTAAAATATTCATGATCGCTGGAATCTTTAAAAAGATAGTTGTAGTATATTTTTTCATTAGTGCATAAAGCTGCTGTAGATTTTATTAGATCTGTATTTGCAGTGTCATTTGCAGCTCCCATAATGCAAAGCGGAATGCCGTAGTCACTGCCTATCATATCGAAGTTAAATACCTTACTTCCCTTAAGCTTATCTTTATTTTTCTCAACAAAATTTTTTGAACCAATACATCCGAATTCTTCGGCATTAAAACCTACGAATAATATAGTTCTGTCAGGTGTTCCAAGTGAACTTGTAAATTTAGCCATTTCAAGCATGAAGGCAGTACCGGAGGCATTATCCAGTGCGCCTGAATAAATATTTCCTGCCAAATCGGTACCAAGGTGATCGAAGTGAGCTGATAATATTATAGGAGGCTTATTTTTATTCCTTCCCTCCACAACGCCTAGTACATTATTTGCAGAGGTATTTTTTTCTTCAAAAGGAATATAGCATTCAATGGACATTCCGGATTTTAAATAAGAGGAAATAGATTTTAAAGTATCCTCAGATATAAAAATACACATACTCACAAAGGAGTCAGAGAAGAACGAACTTCTGAATTTCATAGCTTGTGTATCTGCTGTGTAAAAAATAAAGGCATTATTATCACTGTCCATTGCCTGTATTGCCTTATTATCCAATATCTTTGAATTTGATTTGCTAAGCTTTATATAATTCTTATCAAAATTCAGACCATCTTCTTTATAATCAGTGCCATAGCTGAATTCATGTTTAATATTTCCTTCCTTATCAACCGCTCTAAGATAAGGAGTGTCCGGCTGTCGTTTTGGGTAAACTATATCAAAGCTGTCATAGTAATTTCCGCTATAGGGCTGAAGATTGTTTTGAATAAACCATGACCTTATATAAGAAGCTGTTTCGCTGTTTTCCGGAGTACCTGTAAGTCTGCCTTTGAAGCTTGGAGAAGAAAAAAGGCCGGTTAAGGCTTTTACTTCATCACAGTTGAAGTGTTTTATGTTTAGCTGTATATGTAGGGATAACATGAACAAAATCATAAGGAAAGTAATAACAAAGTTGAATATATGTCTTTTCATAAGGTGTCCCTTCATAAATTGGTTTCCATATATAAATATGATTTATGCTTAATGCTTATTATAATTTTGTTGAAAATTATTACTGTATTATTCTATAATTAAAAGTACTTACCTGTTAAGGTCAGTAGAAATGATAAAGCAATATTTAATATTGGAGGTAATTATGAACAATATCGAAGAGAGACTTTCGCACGAATTGGGTATCAGCTTGAAGCAAGTAGAAAGTGTAGTAGAGCTTCTGGATGAAGGAAATACAGTCCCGTTTATAGCCAGATATAGAAAAGAAAGAACAGGCGGGCTGGACGATGATGTTTTAAGAAAGTTTTTTGAAAGACTTACATATCTAAGAACCTTGGAAGAAAGAAAGAGTGACGTAATAAGGCTTATAGAGGAACAGGATAAGCTTACCGAAGATATACGTGCAAGTATAGTGAAGGCTGAAACATTGACAGAGATAGAGGATATTTACAGACCCTTTAGACCTAAGAAGAGAACTAGAGCAACAATCGCCGAGGAAAAAGGCTTAAGACCGCTGGCGGAAATAATATATTCCGGAAAATTAAACGGTAATGTAGAAGAAGAAGCTTCAAATTATATAAGTGAAGAAAAAGGTGTTACAAATATTAATGAGGCACTTCAAGGAGCCATGGACATAATTAGTGAAATGATTTCCGATGAAGCCGAATATAGAAAGTGGATTAGAGCTTTTGTACATAGAGAAGGGTTAGTAGAAACCGGAGGCGAGTCGAAGGAGCCTACTCCCTATGAAATGTATTACGATTATAAAGAGGCTGTAAGAAATATTCCTCCTCACAGAATACTTGCCATTAACAGAGGAGAAAAGGAAAAGGTTTTGAATGTAAAGGTTACTGTTACAGAAGATAAGCTTATTGAATTTTTAAGACAGAACTGCTTAAAAGGAAATGAAAAAACCGATAAGTTTATAGGAGAAAGTATAAAGGACTCTTTGAAAAGATTGATTTATCCTTCTATAGAGAGAGAGATAAGATCCGAACTTACGGAAAAGGGCGAAAATGGAGCTATAGAAATATTTAAAGCTAATTTAAAAGCACTTTTAATGCAATCTCCTATAAAGGGAAAGGTAGTTATGGGGTATGACCCGGGTTTTAGAACAGGCTGTAAAATTGCTGTTTTGGACGATACGGGAAAATTCCTGGATAAGGCTACAGTTTATGCAACGGCACCTCAAAATGATGTAGAGGGTTCTATAAAAACTTTGAAGGGCTTAATTTATAAGCATAATGTAGATGTAATATCTTTAGGAAACGGAACGGCCAGCAGAGAATCTGAGGAGGTAATAGCAAGGCTTATCAAGGAAGTAAAAGAAGAGAAGGGTAAGGAGTTATATTATGTTGTAGTATCTGAAGCGGGAGCATCCGTATATTCGGCTTCAGAACTTGCCGCAAAGGAGTATCCTGATTTGGATGTTACTGTAAGAGGGTCGATTTCCATAGGAAGAAGACTTCAGGATCCTTTGGCTGAGCTCGTAAAAATTGATCCTAAATCAATTGGAGTCGGCCAGTATCAGCATGATGTGACACCTAAAAAGCTTGATGAATCTTTAAAGGGAGTAGTGGAAGACTGTGTTAATAACGTAGGAGTAGATTTGAATGTGGCTACGCCTGCGCTGTTGTCATATATATCAGGTATAAATGCGACCATAGCTCAGAATATAGTTGCTTACAGAGAAGAAAACGGAAAATTTAAAAGCAGAAAAGAGCTGCTGAAAGTAAAAAGACTAGGACAGAAGGCATATGAGCAATGTGCCGGCTTTTTGAGGGTACCTGAGAGCAGCGAGCCTTTGGATAATACCTCTGTGCATCCCGAGTCTTATGAGGCAGCAAGAGAGCTTATAAAACTATTAGGCTGCAGTCATTCGGAGCTAAGCAGAGGAGTATCGGATATTAATGAGAGGATAAAAGAAAAGGGACTCCAAAGCCTTGCTACAGCAATTAATGTAGGAATTCCAACTCTGCAGGATATTGCCAAGGAGCTAAAAAAGCCTGGTAGAGACCCAAGAGAAGAACTTCCAAAGCCTATATTTAAAACCGGTGTGCTTGATATTACACAGCTTAAGCCCGGTATGGTGCTTATGGGCACTGTGAGAAATGTGTCAGACTTCGGTGCGTTTGTAGATATAGGAGTACACCAGGATGGCTTGGTACATAAGAGTCAGATGGCAGACAGATTTGTGAAGCATCCTTTGGATATAGTTAAGGTAGGAGATGTGGTTGAAGTACGTGTACTGGAAATAGATGAAAAACGTAAGCGTATAGCTCTTTCTATGAAAAAGGAGAAATAAGAGTATATTATATTGCATTTTTATAAGTAATGATATATAATATAGTTGTAAATTTAATATTGTACTTTCAGGGCAGGGTGAAAATCCCGACCGGCGGTAAAGCCCGCGAGCCGTAAGGCAGATTCGGTTAGATTCCGAAGCCGACAGTAAAGTCTGGATGGAAGAAGGTATGAAAAATGGTGGTTATTTGCCCTGACTATTTTTGTCAGGGTTTTTTTGATTAGTGTTTGAGTTACGGTACCGCTCAAACGGCTAAAAGCAAAACTGCCATGCATACCTCCTGAAGGAGAAATTTTAAGGAGGAATTAATAAATGAATAATGTAAGAAGAAGTACTATGTTGATGGTTAAATTAGCTCTGTTGTCCGCTGCGGCAGTAATTTTTATGTATTTTGATTTTCCTGTATTGCCGGCCTTTCCTTGGTTGAAGATTGATTTAAGCGATATTCCGGCTTTAGTTGGTGCATTTGCTTTTGGGCCTTTAGCAGGAATTGTTGTGGAAGCCATGAAGAATGTATTGATATTTTTCGTAAAAGGAACTCAAACTGCCGGAATAGGTGAACTGGCTAATTTCCTTATAGGAGCTACCTTTGTGGGCTGTGCCGGTGTAATTTATGTGAGAAACAAAACTAGAAAAATGGCAGTAATATCAATGCTTGTTGCCATGGTATTCATGTCTATTGTAGGAGTGCTTGCAAATTATTTCTTATTGATGCCGTTATATGGTATGGATAAAATGCCTGCAGGTGATTTGATCAATTACATTGTTGCAGGAGTTGTTCCCTTTAATTTAATAAAAGGTTTGTTGGTTTCTGCAATTACTTTATTAATATATAAGAGAATTTCAATTTTAATCCATGGCGCTGCTATGGAGAATGGTAAAAGACAAGAAAAGAAGATAGCATAAAAAAAGGCCTTTACGGAGTAAAAATACCGTAAAGGCTTTTTTTAAAAGTCACGTTTCCACATTATTATAGCGTCTTCCTTATTGTCTTCGTAATAAGCCTTTCTAACCCCTTCTTGTGCAAAACCATACTTTTTGTAAAGATTTTGTGCCCGCACATTAGAACTTCGCACTTCCAAGGTCATTCCTGTGACACTTTCCATTTTGCATATGCTTAAGAGAGACTCCATAAGCTGGCTGCCTATGCCGCAGCCCCTGAATTCAGGATGAACTGCAATATTTGTTATATGAGCTTCATCAATGATTATCCACATACCGCCAAAGCCTACAACTAAATTATCATTAACGGCGACTACATATCTGGCATAACGGTTTGACAGCTCGTTCTCAAAGGATTCCCTGCTCCAAGTTATAGGAAAGCTCAGCATGCTTACATTGAGTATGCCTTCAATATGCTTATCCTCTATAGGAAACACTTCTACACTATTCATTTTTATCCAACCCCATCTTTTTATCATATTCCCTTTCGGCCTGAGATTTTCTTAGATATATGGGAGTGCTGGAATTAAGGTCCTCAAAAAGACCTTCCTTAAACAGCTTTAATCCTAATTCACCAAGAGAAGAAGCTCTTGCGAAATTAAGATGTGCCGGAGCAAAAAGACTGCAGCTAATATTAGACTTTAGTGTTTGTTTAAATTTGTCTACTCCATCTCCTATAAAATATACTAATTCTTCATGTTTGAGAATACCAATAAGCTCATCTATAGAAATAACCATATAATCAGATACTCTTTTGAGTTCTTCGCCTTCATATTTGTAGAGGGCTGTATAAACATTGTCCCTCAAGGCATCTAATATAGGACAGATAATACCGCCGCTGAAGGCCAGATTATAAGCTAAGGAATCTAGAGTGGAAACAGAAATAAAAGGTTTCTTGGAACCAAAGCTCATACCTTTTATTGTTGCCATTCCAATTCTAAGTCCGGTAAAGGAACCTGGGCCCTTAGAAGATACGAAACCATCTATAGAAGCTATATCCATATGCAAGGAAGAGAGTAGATTCTCTATAGTAGACATAAGAATTACGGAATGCTGCTTTCCGAAGTTGAAGGTTATTTCTCCAAGTAATTTATTATCCTCGATTACTGCACAGCTTGCAGCCTCCGTTGCTGTATCAATACAAAGTACTCTCATATTTCTATCTCCTTTACATAAGCATATCTATCATTAGAATATTTTATGACTATTTTTCTAAAGTTTTCTCCAAGCTCAGGCAGTTTGATTATAGAAATGCTGAGTGCATTTTCGGGAATTAGAACATCGATATAGGATGCCCATTCGATAACACTTACTGCCTGGCCGAATATGTATTCGTCAAAACCTATAGCTTCTATCTCATCCGGATCATTAACCCTATAAACATCAAAATGATTGAGCTTTAATCTTCCTCCATCATATTCGTTAACTATGGTAAAGGTAGGACTTGTAATATCCTCCTCAATGCCAAGGCCTGAAGCAATACCTTTTGTAAAGTGAGTTTTGCCTGCACCTAAGTCTCCATCAAGACATATTATATCTCCTGCCTTGCATTTTTCTCCAAGCTGTCTGCCTATGGAGAAAGTATCATTTATGTCATTAACAGTAAATTCCATAACGTATTAAACCTCCGATAATTGTGCATAACTACATCATAATATTATGAATTAAACAATATAATGTTATTCTATATTAAAATTGAGAAAAAGAAAAGAACCGTATAATGACGTTTGCAGTTTTTTTCCTTTTAGTCTATAATTAATGAGTGAATGATGCTTCGAAAGAGGTGGATAGCATTGAAGAAGATTATCTGTTTGGCATTATTACTGGTAGTGATTTTGTCAGGATGTCAATGGAAAAAGCAGCAGGTTCCTCAAACACCTGATGTAGCTAAGGTCCAGCAAAAAATAGAGGCAGAAGTAAGCTTGAGAATAGAAACAACAAATAAGCTATTATATTATATGGTTAAGGACATTGTTAAGGACAAACATAACGTTGAGTATATGATGGTAAATGAAACAGATCAGTGGAAATTTGATTATACTGATGATTCATTGAGTAATATATCAAATAAGGATCTTTTTATATATTTAGGTGGCGGCTTTGAGCCATGGATTGACGGATTTGTAAGCAAGCTGAAAAAGGGCAGTTTATCCATTGTAAACAGCTCCAGAGGAATAAAGCTGATTTCTTCAGATGTTCCTAAGAAATATGGAGATGTTACGTTAAATAATAATCCTTACTATTGGATGGATTTGAGTTATTATGAAATCGCCCTTTCGAATATCAAAAACGCTATTCAGGAGAAAGACCCTAAAAATAGGAGCCTCTATGAGGAGAATTTTGAGGCCGCAATAAAGAAAATTGATGATATTGACAAAAAATTCTCCGATGCCATAGCTGACTATAAGAATTTTACTTTTATTACCGTTGATGATAGTTTGGACTACTTTCTTAAATATGAAGGTATTAAGGCTCTGAAGCTGAGCAGCGAAAATATTGATGATGTAAAAAAAGACTTAGACAAAAAGAAATCCAATGAAACAAAGTTTGTATTGTTCTGTGACGATAATGTGAATATTGAAGGCTATAATTCAATAATTCAGACCTACAACATAAAGACTATAAAGATGAAGAAATATGATATAACTAAGGATTATATATCTATGCTTGATGATAATTTTGATTCAATGTCAATATTGGATTCCTTGTTATAATTTTAGCAGTTATAAGGGATGTAAGTCACAGATCGCAAGTGAAAATAAAAAAATGTGTAAAAAGGTGTTGCTTTTTTAGAGACAATCATATATAATAATCTTTGTCACGTAGGGGTATAGCTCAATTGGCAGAGTAGCGGTCTCCTAAACCGTTGGTCAAGGTTCGAGTCCTTGTTCCCCTGCCACTTAAATAATGAATGAAAACCAGTGGAGTCAATAGATTCAACTGGCTTTTTTTATTTGAGAAAATGGTACTTAATTATGTGTCAAAGCATTAGCTGGTTAATAGAAAATAATTTAGCACTCTAATATAGGCTAATATGCAATTGGGCATCTTGGATAAGCTCTCTTTTTGTTCATTGCCACGTTACTTAAAAACCTTTAATATATTAAGAGATGAACAATAACATAGCAAACATAAGAAAACATGGTCATAGAAAATTAAACAAAAGATGGAGGAAGAAATATGGATCAATTTCTAGTTCTAGTAGTAGCAATAATTCAAATTGCCTTGCTGGATATAACTCTTTCAGGAGATAACGTAAGCGTCATAGCTCTAGCAATTCGAAATTTACCTGAAAAACAAGCAAAGCTTGCCAGTTTAATAGGTGTAGTGGGAGCTGTTGGGGTGAGAGTACTCTTTACTTGTATTATTACTCTAATCATGGCTGTACAATGGCTGCCTATTAAATTAGTAGGGGGAATAATACTTTTAAAAATTACTTGGGATTTATTACATACGAAAGAGGAAGAAGAAAATATTGAAGTGGAAGGCAATAAAAACTTGTGGAAGGCAGTTACAAGCATAATTATAGCAGATATAAGTATGGGACTCGACAATGTGCTGGCTATTGCGGGAGCAGCTCACGGAAGTATTTGGCTAATAGTGTTTGGATTAGGCATGAGTATTCCTATTATTTTCTTTGGAGCTAAATTTATAGCCAATCTTATGAATAAATATAAGATTATAGTATATATAGGAGCAGGGCTGCTTATTTATACAGCACTTACAATGATTACAGAAGACAATTTAACAGCAAGATATATTACTCATTTTGTATCGGTTATTATATCAGCTTTGGCTGGATTTGGGGTTGTATCCTTTGGCGCGTTTAATATAAGAAAGAAAGCTAAAAACCAGGAGACAGTAACAATAGAAAGTTAAGAAGCTGCGTTAAAATCTATTGTATAGAGTAACTACTATATTAATAAAGAAGTTTATATACCAAAAAGGACTGGTGGATTTTTATTCACCAGTCCTTTTTTTGTATAGCATTTTCGTTCAGAAAAACATATCATATCGCTTTGCTGATATATGAAATGTTATAATTAAGATAATGATTATTTATATTACGGGGAGAGAAATAATATGAGAATAGAAACAAATCATTTAATAATTCGAGACTTTGAAAGAAAAGATGCAGAAAATCTATATAGAATTGTTAGAGAAAAGAATATTCTTCGTTTTATGCCTGATTGGGCTGAAAACGCTAGTTCACCACAATCTTATTTTGGATATATCGATTGGCACCAAAGTCAAAAAGATTCAATAGATATATATAAAAATAAAAGATATGTGATTGCATTACCAGATACAGATGAGATGATAGGAATGGTGGGCATGGGCCTGGAAGATACATTAAATGAAGTAGAAGTAGCCTATTTCATGTCGGAAAAATATCAAAAAAAGGGTTACACAGAAGAAGCAGTGAACGCTTTAGTTGATTGGTGCTTTAGTATATCAGAAATAAAATATCTTATAGCAACTATTGATTGTAAAAATATAGCTTCTTGTCATCTTGCAGAAAAATGTGATTTTCAATTATTTGAGAAACGAACACCTATCAATCATAAGCAGCCAAACATGGAAAGTGATAGTTACTTGTACTATAGAAAATATAGAAGTCAGTAGGAAGTATAGCATTGTTCTAAAACATAGCAGTATATTTTTCAAGGAGAAAGTATATTAAGAAAGCCCCTTAACCATTATTGTAATAGTTTTTTTCATCTCTTCCTTCAAATCCAGATTACCGTCATATAGGCACCATTCGTATATAACCCCTCTTGCTGTGACAAAAAGCATATTGGTTATATCCTGTGAAGAGAGATACCCGGTAATCTCATAGTTAGACTGACCGGCTTCAACGATTGTCTGAAGTATTTTCTGCATGGCTCTTCCTTTGGTAATAAACATTTTGTTGTCGGAAGTATAAAGCTTTTTAACCATTTCTATACCATCAGAAATATTGAAGTCAGCATATTTATCAAAAAATTCTACTACCTGTTCATGAAAAGTTTTAGCAGACAAATTACTGGCCACATGGTTTAAGAAATACTCATCGGCTCTTTTGAAAATTTCACTGAACAAATCAAACTTCGATTGGTAGTAATAGTAATATGTACCTACGGAAACTCCTGCTTCTTTGGAAATCTGTTCTACGGTAACCTGATCAAAACCATGCTTGCGGATAAGTTTAACCCCGCATTCATAAATCTTGTTCTTTGTAGCTTCTGCCTGCTTCGCACGGTTTGTCATCTTAGTCATATAAATATCCACCTCATAATTTATTGAATAATATAGGAAGGTATTAAAACCTTTTTATCAAATTATACAGGACTCTGTTTTGCTTTTCAATTAGTTAATCTTCTATAAATGATGAATACCCCGGTAAACAAAGCTGTTTTTACCGGGGTATAAAATCAATGTCTATTTATATATTTGAGGCAACCTCATATGCATCCCAGATTGCATACATTATGTTTGAAACTCTGCGGGCATCTCCAATGAGATGAATATCGGCAACTTCATACTTTAATTCATCATATAAGGTGTTTTCGGAGGTATATCCAACTGCCAGAACAACACTGTCAGCTTCTATTAACTCCTCACTGCCATTAACATTTACTATTACACCTTTTTCAGTGTTTTTTATTATTTTAGCAGAGGTTAATACCTTTACTCCACTGAAAGGTACTAGTTTTTCAAGCATTTCCGAATTAGCGTGGCACAGCGGTCCGTTTACAGCTAACAGCTTATTTTGCACTTCTACAAGAGTAATGTTCTTTCCATTCCTTGCAAGCCATATTGCCAATTCACAGCCAACCAGTCCACCGCCCACAACAACAACATTTTTACCTGGATCTGCATTCTTGAGCAGTACATCAGCTGCAGCATATACGTTGCTATTGTAACCAAGGCTGAACATTTTTGGCTTTGAGCCTGTAGCTATTATAAGAGCGTCTGCAGAACTTTCTTTAATAGTGTCTGCTGTAATTTCCGTGTTAAGATTAACTTCTACGCCAAGCTCCTTAAGGTTATACTCGTACCAAGCAACTAGTGCATGGTCATCCTCTTTGAAGTCAGGTGCACCGCCGGGGATGAGATTTCCGCCCAAACGGTTTGATTTCTCATAAATTACAGGCTTATGTCCTCTAAGAGCTAAAACTCTTGCAGCCTCGCAGCCTGCAACTCCACCGCCTACTATTAACACCTACTTGCTCTTTAGAGCAGGGGAAAGAGCCGCTTCTTTTTCTCTGCATGC
>JAEZDX010000050.1 GCA_023417975.1 Bacillota bacterium | reverse complement strand
CCTTAGAATGAGACAAAAGTCGTAATACTTTCCCATTTGTAAGAAGGTTCTTAGTCCATTCATCCAGCTTTGGCAGCTCTGCCCCAAGCATCAATGGCGATCTGAATATGCACCACAATGTCATCATAGTAATTTGTTCTTCTTTTGTAAACCTTGTATATCTCTCGTTATTAAAGCCTTTCCCCAAATATCCTAAAGGCAGCATGTCTCAATCAGGGTAACAGCCTTCAGACACGTGGTTTTGCCATATCTCACATCTCTCGAACATATTCAAAAGCAGCGGCCAATTATCCCAAAAGTCATCAGTTATACGCCACATATTTGCATACTTTTCATAATGCCAAGCCTTATCTATCAAAGCTGGTCCCGGTGATAGACTCAATACCATAGGCCGCCCGCAATGCTCAATAGCATTATGAAGCATCTCGATCTCTTTTCGTGCCGATGGCATATCATACCTTGCAATATCATCACACTTAATAAAATCCACGCCCCACTGTGCATACAGTTCAAAAATGGAATTATAATATTCCTGTGCTCCTTCTCTGTTTGTCTCTACACCGTACATATCCGGATTCCAGAAACAAATGGAAGATGGGTTTGCAATCTCGTTAGCTGTAGCCTTAGTTCCTAAAACCTTCATATGATTGTGTGCAGCAATTCTAGGTATACCACGCATTATATGTATACCGAATTTGAGACCAAGACTATGGATATAATCAGCTAAAGGCTTAAAGCCTTGACCATTTACTGACGACGGAAATCTGTCCGGGCATGGAAGAAGCCTTGAATACTCATCTATTTCTACCTTCCAGAAAGGAATATATTGATATCTGTCTCTTTGAGTACCTGCATCATAGGAATACCATTCGATATCTACTACTATATACTCCCAACCAAACTCTTTAAGATTTGCAGCCATATAATCTGCATTAGCCTTAACCTGTGCTTCATTTACCGTTGTATCATAATAATCATAGCTGTTCCACCCCATAGGCGGAGTAATGGCAAATTTGTTTTTATTCATTATAAGCCTCCTCAGAGTAATTATTTGATATATGCCGCTTAAAATAGGCTCTATATGCTTAAGTCTTTATATACAGTATTATAACCATATATTAATGAGCCCTCAAGAATAGTAATTTGATCAAAAAGGGTATTTTTTTGATATGCTTATATAAATTGACCAACTTAATTGTTTTACTATAGATCCATATATTTTATGGCAAAGTTATTCAATATATACAAATATAGGACAAAATTTGATATAATCAGATATGTAAGTCTATACTTAATAAATATACTTTTATTCTTCAGGGAGGCCCACTTATGAAAAGACTGCTCTTTATCCTTTTAATTTTTATTATTTTCGGTAACAGCTCGTCTGCAGCTGCCGATGAAATCAATAATACAATTCTATCTTCAAGAAATCTTAAGTGGGAATATAGAGTTGGAGATTCTCCTATAGATAACTCCGGCCTTCCGGTATGGATTGACGATAAGAACAATTCCGGCAACTGGCTTACATGCAGTGTTCCTCAGGCCGGTGTGCATAATATAGATAACAATTATATATGGTTGAAGACTACCCTTTCAGACTATAAGCTTCAAGAACCTTCAATATTTATTTATACATATGATAAAGTATTTGAACTATATTTAAATAATAAGCTGCTATACACATTCGGAGACTTTAAAACTGCAAATGACAAATCCTCACCAGGCACAACCTGGCACATAATAACACTTCCCTCCGATTATGCAGGAAAGACTGTTTATATAAAAATGTATTCCTTAAATAAATATAAGACAGGCATTCTGGGAGGATTCGACATAGGTCCTAAAAGCAGCTTTCCGGAAAAAATTCTTAAGCAGGATATTGACGAGGTTCTCTTGTCCGGGCTTTTTGCTTTTGTAGGAATATGTTGTGTATTATTTTCTTCAATAAATAGGCTTAAATGCAGTAAAAAATCTTTTTTATATTTGGGACTAGTCTCAATTTTTACAGGTATATGGCTCATTTCCAATACGAACATAAAGCAGTTTTTTGTGGACAACCCAGTACTTTGGCTCTATATATCTTCCTCCGTACTTTACCTCATACCCGTTTGGTTCTGTTTATTCTTAAAGAGTATACTAAACGGTAAATTTGCAATTCTGCTTAACGGATTTGCTTCAGCAGTGCTAATATTTACCTTATTCAGCGTTATAGGCAGTGTTTTTCACTTTTTCTCAATATTCGTCACTATGAAATACTTTCATGTTATGCTAATACTTATAATTGCTGTAATAACCTTCTTGACTGTAAAATCCTTTTTCACAGGAACTCGAATAGAAAAAACACTGGGAATGGATTTGATTATACTATATGTGTTTGCAGTTATAGATGTAATCCGCTGGTATACCGCTGCAACAGAGAACTTTGATTTCTTTACCCAATGGGCAATGCTTGTGTTCATTGTAAGTATGGCTTTCTCGATTATATTCCAGCTAGCAGAATCAGAAGTAAAAATGAAATTATACTCAAAAGAGATAAAACTAAAAGAACAGGTACTAAACGAAAAGAAAAAGCTGCTAATTGAAATGTCAAACTACGACAAACTCAAGACTGAATTTTTCGTTAATATTTCTCATGAGCTCCGTACACCACTTAATATTATATTAAGCACTCTGCAGCTTATTAATCTTTATATGGATAAGGGTCAAATACACGCTGACGAAATAGAGCTTTCAAAGCATGTGCAGGTTATGAAGCAAAACAGCTACAGATTAATACGTCTCGTAAACAACATTATCGATATTTCTAAGATAGATTCCGGTTATATAGAACCTATTTTCAACCGTCAGGATATAGTTGCGGCAGTTGAAGATACTGTACTATCCGCTGCAGATTACATAGAGAACAATGGCATTGAATTATGTTTCGATACTGATGTAGAAGAGAAGCATATGTGTTTTGACAAGGAAAAAATTGAAAGGATAATATTAAATCTGCTTTCAAATTCAGTAAAGTTTTCAAAGCCCTCATCCTCAATCACCGTAGAACTTAAGGATATGGGAGGATATATCTCTATCATTGTAAAAGATACGGGAATAGGAATTCAGAAGGATAAATTACAGGCAATCTTTGAGAGATTTGTGCAAGTGGATAAGTCCCTTACCCGCTCACAGGAAGGAAGCGGTATCGGACTTTCATTAGTCAAGTCCTTGGTCGAAATGCACAAAGGCACCATTGCGGTAGAAAGTGAATATGGAAAAGGCACCACCTTTATTATCACTATACCAAGTACATTGCCGGAGACTAATAAGGAAGAGCCCCAAAAGCTAAGGCTCCCCACTGCACCTTCAGAAAAAGTGTTTATCGAGTTCTCTGATATTTAATGTTATGAATACTTACCTTTCGACATATATCGCGTACCCCTGGGGTACTCTTCTAGTTGAGCAGGTATTCATAAAGATTCATTGTGATGCTGTCCAACGCTATTTTATTAAGCATGTAATTTATATAGTTACCTTTTCGTTCTTTGTGGAGCAGTCCTGAGTCCAGCATGAGCTTCAAATGCTTGGAAACAGCAGCTTCACTTATTCCAAGTTCATTGGCTACTTCCTGAGTGGAGTTTTTCTTGTTGTATAAGCACCTTAGTATTTTAAGTCTTGTCTCATCTCCAAGTGCCTTCATTATTTTTGAGAGGTCAACAGGCACTTGCTCCAGCTTTTCTTCCAAATTTGCAGCTATTGTAAATTTGAGCATATGCTTTTCTTCCATGCCCACCAGAAGATGCGGAGCAATAAAGCTGCTTATTCTAAAGTATACTTTTTTTAGCTTATCGTATGGAAAATTGTACACCGTATATTTTATTAACTTAATTTCCTCATCATCTATTTTAATTCTTTGATGAATGGTTTTTATGTAATCCAATATTCCAACTTTTTTGCTTAATTCAATTTGTTTTTTCATTATTCTTATTAATAAAGGTTCAATAAATCTAAGTTCCTTTTCAAAAAACAAATAGTAGTATTTTTTTAGACAAACTATAAATCTTCTTCTGAAGGCTTCAGGATTATAAAATATTTCCATCTGCACTGCGGTCAAACCTGAAGGCTTTGAAGCATCTGTCTTGTATTTAATATAGCGGTGTATTTCTTCTTTTTTTATGCTCTCATTTAGCATTTCGTATATAAATTCTTCAATAGAGAGCTCACTTATATAATCGATGACCTCAAGAATATTCAAGTCGTTACACGTGTTGGAAAGTTCACAAAACCCCATGGCGCCCATCCATTCAAAGAAATTTTGTCCAAAATATACTATATCCCTAATTAATTCTTCGTCCATACTCCCTCTAAGGTTATTTGCCCAATTAAGTCTCCCCAAATGATGATCGGGCTTTGCCAGCACATGTAAGCTGCACATCATTTCAAAAAAGGGAGAGTATACAATCCTAATATCATAACCATTGTCATATCTTTCTTCCTGTAT
>JAEZDX010000017.1 GCA_023417975.1 Bacillota bacterium | reverse complement strand
CCCTTAACCTTCATATCAGCTAAGAAAGTGAAGTAATCCGCAGCAGTTCTTGGATCAGATATTCTCTTCCAAGAATATACATACTGCTGTGCAGTAACAGGCTTTCCATCAGACCACTTAGCATCTTTTCTTAATGTGAAAGTGTATACAAGCTTATCGCTGCTTACATCCATCTTTTCTGCTCCAGCGAAATCATTCTTTGTAACACCGTTAACAGTAACTTCCTTCATCAATCCTTCATAAACGTTTGTTAAAGTTGTAAAGGATTCTGCATCACTTATTAGGTTTGGATCAAGTGTCTTATAGTCATAACCAACAACACTGATAGTCTGATCCTTATCTAACTTATCTTCTGTTTTGCTTCCAGGTTCATCTTTAGTTGCATTATCATTTGACTTACTGCAACCAATGAATAAGGAACTGGCAACTACTGCACTTAAGAGTGCCGCCATTATTTTCTTACTCTTCATTTTTATTTCCCCCTTTTAATTTATATAAATAATATAAATAAAATAAGTATTAAAACTTATTATTTATCTGTCAAAATGGAGTAGTGTGTTTTATTAAACTTACTAAAAAACGCTTTATAATTTAATAATCATATATTATTGGCTTTCGTTGTTAATAATATTATCACAGTTTATTTTAACTGTCAATTATGCTAATATAGTAATTATAATTTTGATTAATTATCATTGAAAACGAAATGCTATTATCAATATGTCAGTTTTTTGACATAATATTAATTTATTCTTATTACATTTGCATTTTGTTAATCCAGTGTTCCATTAGGTCCATTGATTTTTTCAATTTTTCCATGTCAATACAATATGAAATTCGCATATATCCTTCTCCAGCTTTTCCAAAAGCTGTCCCAGGCACTGCAGCTACTTTTGCTTCATTCAGCATTCTTTCACAGAAATCTTCACTTTTCATTCCGAATTTCTTTATATTCGGGAATATATAAAAAGCTCCCTTAGGCAGTACAACTTCAAAGTCCATTTCCTTTAAACGTCTGTACACATAATCTCTTCTTAATATTAAACTCTTCTTAAAACTCTCAACATCGTCCATACATTTTTGCAACCCGATATAAGCTCCGTATTGCGCTATGGATGGCGCACATGATACGGCATATTGATGAAGCTTCAAAATTTGCTTCATATATTTATCAACAGCACATACATAACCAACTCTAAGTCCGGTCATGGAGAACATTTTTGAAAAGCCTCCAACCACTATAACCTTATCTTTTATGCGCTTATTCTGTGCTATAGAATAATATTCTTCAAATACTAAAGAGCTATACATCTCATCTGTCACAATTATTACTTCATTCTCTTCTGCCAAGTGCCACAAAGCAGTTTGATTTTCTTTACTTAATATTGCCCCTGTTGGATTGCTCGGATAAGACAGCACTAAAACCTTTGGTTTTTCTTCATATATTATATTAGTAAGTTTTTCAATGTTCAAGGTAAAATCCTCATTTAATGGACATTCCAGAATTTGTCCTCCTACTATTTTAACAACACTTTCATATGCAGGATAGGCAGGGGTCGGTATAACAACTTTATCTCCCTCGTTTAGCAATGCTCCGAATACGGCAAATAACCCTTCACTACCCCCAACTGTTATACATATCTCTTCCCAACCATAGTTTATACCATTCCCCTTCAAATATACTTCCAACTGCATTCTCAATTCCTTCATTCCCATATTAGGAGTATATTTAGTCAAGTCATTACTAATAGCCTCTTGCATTGCCACTTTCACTTCATAAGGAACAGGTACATCAGGTTCGCCTATAGTCAATGAAATAGCTCCCGGTACTTCCAACACCTTATTATAGAACTTTCTTATTCCGGATATCTGTATTTCTTCCACTCTTTTATTCATAATAGCCAACCCCTCTAATTTTATAAAAAAATACTGTATTAAACACTTTTGCATAAGTATAATTCAAACTTTGCATACAACTCTTTACTTACATATTAATATAATATTATATCACAGATAAATCAATAATATAGTAATGCATTTTATGCATAAAATTACATTAAGCTCTTTATTTCTATTTAATATTTTATTATAATAAATTATAAATATATAGAAAATATCTATATAACTATAAAATAATTAAGCATAATTTGCGAAAGGATTGATAATATGGAGTATAATCTTACAGATCCATATGAAATAGCCCGATACATAAAGGAAGCAAAAAAATCCACTCCGGTGAAGGTGTATATAAATGGAGATTTAAGCGGTTGTAATTTTTCCAATATAGATGTATTCGGTTCAACGAATTTTTATGTGTTATTCGGTGAGAGTACTGTTATCGGAGAATTTTTAGACACTAACAAGGATAAAATATTAAATTATAAACTAGAAAATGACAGGCGAAATTCTGCCATACCTATGCTTGATCTACTTCATGTTGATGCGAGGATTGAACCGGGTGCTGTAATACGAGATAAGGTTGTTATTGGCCATAATGCTGTAATTATGATGGGTGCAGTAATTAACATTGGAGCAGAAATAGGTGAGGCTTCAATGGTAGATATGAATGCAGTGGTAGGAGCGCGAGGAAAACTTGGAAAAAGAGTTCATCTCGGCGCCGGTGCTGTTGTTGCCGGAGTTCTGGAACCACCAAGTAAGTCTCCTTGTGAAATAGGCGATGATGTTTTGATTGGAGCAAATGCAGTTATTCTTGAAGGCGTGAAAATCGGAAGAGGTTCCGTTGTTGCAGCAGGTTCTGTTGTAACAGAGGATGTTCCCGAAGGTGTTGTAGTTGCCGGTACCCCTGCTAAAATAATCAAGTTTGTTGATGATAGGACAAAAAATAAAACTCAGATATTAGATGATTTAAGAAAATAAAAAAAGGTCTCACTTCGAGACCTTTTTTTATATTATGTCCTGTTCATCGTTTTCTTCACTTGAAATAACTTCATTATCCTTATTAATTCTCTCCATCTTAGATATAGAAACTTCGTAGGCAACTTTTTTTATTACCTCTTCATCGGATATCCTTTTCTGATATTCTCTGCTTTGCAATCTTCCCCAAATTCTTATATTGTCTCCGACAGTCAGAGTCTGACAGAATCTAGAGTTTCTCCCCCACGCAATGGTAGGTATGTAGTCAGATTTATTATAAGCTCTGTTAACAGCCAAGAGCATATCAGCTATCTCTCTTCCAAATGGAGTTGTTCTGTATACAGGAGCTTTACAAATGAAGCCGTCCAGATATATTTGATTAGGATTTTTACTTCTTTCAATGCAAGGCTCAATGTTTCTTGCAAATACTGTAAGTATCAGCCTATTAGCTCCGTCAACAAATTTGTTATAAGATCTCAATTGTCCTTCAACAATTATATCTGCTCCAACTTTAAATTCCACACCTGTAAGCAATCTTTCGGATACAGTAACGGATAAATCATCCTTTGTATCGCTAAGTCTTGGTACTTCGAGATTAAAAATATAAAAACCCTCTCCGTACATTTCATGACTGAAGACTAAATCTGAGACAACCTTACCCTCTAGGTATATTTTATTGTTTAGCATTAAATTGTCCATCTGAACCCCTCTCTCTCCCTTGGTATTAAAATTTTGTCTTACAAAAGATAATTATTCAAATATAAACTAAAATATGACCATTTTATATTTTTTACATAATTTAATTTTATAAAACGTACAATCGAGTAAGTATTGATCAAATTAAATTTCCTTTTTTTGTTAACAGTTATTTTATACCATTCCATTATAATACATTTTTACTCTATATTGCAATTACTTATTGTAAATTTGTTTACCTGTACTGTCGATGGTATAGTCCTTTTTGTATATTAGTTCTGATACAGTAACCATATCAAACCCATTTTTCTTTAGATATTCAATAATTAACGGAAGATTCTTAGGTGTGAACTTCGCATCATTATGGAATAATATTATTGACCCAGGTTTTGTTTTTTTGATTACCCTGTTAAGTTCAATTTCCGCCCCTTCATTTCTCCAATCAATACTGTCTACATCCCATTGTATACAATACTTGTTTTCACCTTCTACAGTATTTATTATCTGATCATTATAATCTCCGCTGGGACACCTAAAAAGACTAGTTCCTGCACCGGTTACTTTCTTAATCTTCTCATCGGCTGCCTCAATTTCTTTTCGCAGTTTATCCTGTGAAATATTATTCATATCCGGATGACTATTTGTATGATTTCCTATTTCATGGCCCTTATCATATAATGCTTTCAGCTTATCGGGATTAGCATCTATCCAAGTTCCCACCAAGAAAAATGTAGCCTTCACATTGTATTTGTCCAGTATGTTTATTATTTCATCAGTATTATCTTCTCTCCAGCTTGCATCAAAGGTAATGGCTACCTTTTTTTCTTTGGTATCTACACAATATATAGGCAGACGTCTCCCTATAAATGAAAATACTCTGTCATTTTTCACATTTACAGCCAATATGAAAGTCAAGGCCGAAATAAACAATACAAATCCGGCAATACCTTTTATAAATCTCCCCCTTTTAATTATTATCATCAACGCTAACAGCCTCCAATTTTATTACTCAATAGATTATATTCCAAAGCTTAAGTAATATGAAACGAAAGTAATTTTAAAGAGAAATTTCTCCTTGAGAAAATTATGGCGGCAGCACTTTTTTATGTGCTATAATATATTTACATGGAAAAAATATGAGTTAATACCTGTTCGGTTTTAACTCATATTGTTTGTATTGGAGGTCAGATAATGTTTAATGATATGAATCAATTAGCAGAAAGCAAGCTTATTTTACTATATATATTTGATAGAATTAATCTCCCTATACCGAAGAGTCAAATAAATGAAATAGTACTTGAAAATAATCTTGTTAATTATTTTTCCCTTCAACAGTATATAACAGAACTAGTAAGCTCTAATTTTATAGAATATACATACAGTAACAGCAAGAGATTGCTATGCATTACCGACAAGGGCAGAAAGGTTTTGTCAATGTTCAACTCAAGGATTTCTGAGGATGTTGTTATGAAGGTTGATAGCTACATTAAAGATAAGCTTGAAAATATTAAGAAAGAACTGTCTCTTCACGCTGACTATACTATTGAAAACGACGATACCTTTATTGTTAATCTAAAAGCACAAGAAAATGACATTACATTAATGGATATAAAGGTTAATGTTCCTTCCAAAAGGCATGCCATTAATTTGTGCCAAAATTGGAAATCAAATTCATCAAAAATCTACAATGACATTTTGCGGCTTCTGCTTCAGTATTAAATTAATGTCATAGCTATAGGTTCCTTTCCTATAGCTGTGACTTGTTTTTTGTCATTAAACACATCATATCTAATAATTTGACTTCCGTAATTATCGCCGATATATAGAAACCGTCCTTTCTTTATCACCGTTCTCGGCATACCTCCTACAAATATCTTCTTAACAATTTCCATTTCATCTAAATAAATAAAGCTTATTTCACCTTCACTAAAATTTGCAGTATAGCACATATCATCTTCACAAAATATATCAATAGGATTACGTCCTGCCCTAACTCTTTTGTCAGACATAAGTGTATCTGTAGAAATTATGTTTATATACCCATCACCATCACTGCCTAAATGACTTTCACAGACGACAATCGATTTGTTATCTTTTGAGAATATTGCCTTTGTAGGATAACTGCCCACAGAAATAACTTTTATTACTTCATGGCTTATGCAATCAATTACAGAAATCGAATCACTTTCCATATTGGTAACAACCATTATACCAAGTTCATCATTTATATCCACACAGTGAGGCAGATTTCCTCCCGGTATTTCTTCAATTATTCTTCCGCTTTTAATATCAAACACCACTATATTATTACATTCTCCGCAAGTTATATATGCATTGTCCTTATAAACAGCTACATCATTACAATTACCGCCTATATAATGTTCTTCAATACCAGTTGTCCCCAGCACATCAACTATGGATATACTACTGCTATAACTGTTTGCTGCAATCACCCCGTTTTTCCACGGACATAGACCATGTGGGCCAACTTTGCAGCATGAACTATTTAATGCTATTCTTTTTTCTTCCTTAAAGGCTTTTAGGTTTATTCCTGATAAGTTATCGGATCCGATATTACATACAATTAAATAATCCACAACAATCACTCCAATTGCAACATAGCAATATTCTACCTTACACAAATATACTATGAAGCTCAGTCATAATATGTACTTGTTATTATGTAAATCATGATTGTTATCTGCAAAACATTATCGACAACTAATAATACCATTGAAAAATATACAAACATATTTTATAATTTTAATGTACAACCTATCATATGATAAGAAAGGACGTGACAAAATGTACACCTATGAACCTAAAGGAGTATGTTCAAAAAAAATTCAATTACATATAACTGACGATGTTATTAATAAAGTGGAATTTGTAGGCGGCTGCTCCGGAAATCTTTCCGGAATAAGTAAGCTTTTGGAAGGTATGAATGCCCATGAAGCCATTAATAGGCTGAAAGGGATAAATTGCGGTTCTAAATTGACTTCCTGCCCAGATCAGCTTGCAAAAGCAATAGAACAATATTATGCCGAAAAATAAATATACGGTTCCTGCTTGTAAATAAGCAGGAACCGTATTTAAATTACAAACTTTTAATCCTTTTTCTCATATCTCCGATCATATACAAGGAACCGCAAATAATTAAAAGATCGTCTTCTTCACAAAAACTTAACCCTTGCAGATAGGCTTGTTTATAATCCTGTATGGCAACACAATCAGCATTGAACTGAAGTATTCTGTCTCTTAAAGCACAGGCATCTTCTGCCCTGTCACTGTGAGGTGTAACTGCTATAACCCGTTCTGCCATTGGAACAATTGCACTGAGCATGTCATCAACTTGTTTATCAGCCAAAATTCCTATGATTAAATAAAGCTTCTTATATTTAAAATACATTTTTATACCTTCAGCCAATTTTTCTATGCCGTCAATATTATGAGCTCCATCTATAACTACCATAGGCTTTTGTTTCATTATTTCCATTCTGCCCTTCCATAAAACAGAGCTTAATCCATCATATATAGCCTTCTTATGAATGGAGTATCCATATTTCTCTAAGCTTTCGATAGTATTTACAGCTACCGCACAATTATATATTTGAACTTTTCCCAGTAATGAAAGGTTTATCTCATATATATCTTTTGAGGTACTGATTTTTAGCTTTTGGTATTTATCTTCTGTTCCAAGAAATTCAGCACTATTTCCATCTACTCTTATCAATTGACTGTTATTTTTATGGCATACCTCAGTTATGACCTTTTCAACTCCAATTGCTTGGTGATAAAGTATCACCGGTATTCCCGGCTTTATTATTCCAGCCTTTTCGAAAGCTATCTCTTCCAAGGTATTCCCCAGTATGTTCATATGATCATAGCTGATGGAGGTAATTACACTTACCAAGGGAACAATTACATTTGTAGAATCAAGCCTTCCTCCAAGACCAACTTCCACCACAGCAAAATCAACAGCTTCTTCATAAAAATATAAATACATAGCGCAAGTTATAATTTCAAATTCAGTGGGATGGTCATAGCCTAGAGCTATGACTTCCTCCACTGCTCGTGAAACTTTCAATACTACATCACATAATTTATTCTTTGGAATATTAGCACCATTAATCTGAATTCTTTCTTCAAACTCTTCTAAGTATGGCGAAGTATACATACCAACCTTATAACCGGCTTCCCTCAAAATATTGGATATCATAGCAGTAGTTGATCCCTTGCCATTTGTTCCTGCAATATGAATACATTTGAGTTTATCTTCAGGATTGCCGAGATACTCCAATATCTTTTTTGTTCTTTGAAGGCCGTATTTGCTCCCGAACTTTGCAGTATTTTTAATATAATCCATTGCCTCTTTGTAATTCATAATGTCACCTTATTTCAAATTATCTATTCTTTCCAGCACTGCCTTCAACATTTCTTTATACTTATCACCTTTAGCCTTCTCCTCATCAACTACTGCCTGCGGAGCTTTATTCACAAAGCTTGGATTGTTAAGCTTTTTCTCAACTCTTTCAATTTCGGCCTCAAGCTTTTGTCTTTCTTTGGACAGTCTTTCCATTTCCTTTTCTTTATCTATTAAATCAAACAGAGGCATAAATAGTTCCGCTCCTTCAGTTACCACAGATACTGAATTTTGAGGAACCTCATCTTTACTGCTAATCACTTCCAGCTCACTTACTGATGCTAACTTTTCAAAATAAAGCTTTCCTTGTTCAAAGGCAGCTTCTGCCTCTTCTTTAACATAGGCAAGCAGCTTAGCCTTTTTCGAATTTGGAACGTTCATTTCTGTCCTTGCATTCCTTATACCCTTTATAGCATCAATTATATAACTCATCTGCCTTTCTGCTTCCGAATTATACATTTCAGAGTCAGATACAGGCCATTGTGATATAGTAATAGATTCATATTCTGCATCCAAATGAGTATATATCTCTTCAGTAATAAACGGCATAACCGGATGCAACAGCTTCAGTCCTGCGGTAAGCACACTGTATAATACTTTATATGTGATAGCCTTTTCCTTTTCGTTATCTCCATATAATATAGGCTTTGATAATTCTATATACCAATCACAGAATTCATTCCACAAGAAATCATAAACCTTCTGCAGAGCTATTCCAAGTTCATACTTATCTATGTTCTCTGTTACTTCTTCAACTACTGTATTCATTCTAGAAAGTATCCACTTATCCGCAAGGGTATAGTCTTTACACTCTCTATATTTATTCATGAGTTCTTTATCCAGATTCATCATTACAAATCTTGAGGCATTCCATATTTTATTTGCAAAATTTCTTGCAGCTTCTACTCTCTCTCCATAGTATCTGATATCATTTCCCGGAGCATTTCCTGTAACAAGCATAAACCTTAATGCGTCTGCACCGTAGGTGTCAATTACATCCAAAGGATCAACACCGTTACCTAAGGATTTTGACATCTTTCTTCCTTCTGAATCTCTTATAATTCCATGAATCAATACTGTATCAAAAGGTACTTCTCCCATATTGTGCAGTCCTGAAAACATCATTCTTGCAACCCAGAAGAATATAATATCATATCCGGTTACAAGTACACTTGTGGGATAAAAATATTCTAGGTCTTCAGTTTTCTCGGGCCACCCCAAAGTAGAAAAAGGCCACAATGCAGAACTGAACCAAGTATCCAATACGTCCTTATCCTGTTCAAGCTTTTCACTGCCGCATTTTGAACATGCCTTTGGAGCTTTCTCTGCCACAATTATCTCACCGCAATCGTCACAATACCATACAGGTATTCTGTGTCCCCACCATAACTGTCTTGATATACACCAATCTTGTATATTTTCCATCCAATTATAATAAATCTTTTCGAACCTCTCGGGAACAAATTGAGTTTTCTTACTCTTTACAGCTTCAACTGCAGGTTTAGCAAGCGACTCCATCTTTACATACCATTGCTTTGATATCATAGGTTCAATAACAGTACTGCACCTGTCATGACAGCTTACATTGTGAATATGAGGTTTAATTTTAACGAGGTATCCTTGATTTTTCAAGTCTTCTACTATGGCTTTTCTAGCCTCATATCTGTCCATACCTGCGTACTTTCCGCCAAGCGCATTTATTGTTCCGTTATTATTCATCACATTAATTTCTTTAAGTCCGTGTCGCTTTCCTACTTCATAGTCATTAGGATCGTGAGCAGGCGTAATCTTAACTGCACCGGTACCAAAGTCCTTATCAACATATTCGTCAGCGATAATAGGTATTTCTTTATTTACTAATGGCAGTAACAACATTTTACCTACCAAATGAGCGTATCTTTCATCTTGTGGATTTACCGCAACGGCTGTATCACCAAGCATGGTTTCCGGCCTTGTTGTAGCTATTTCAATAAAGTCATCAGTCCCCACAATAGGGTATTTTATATGCCAAAAGCTTCCTTCCTGCTCACTGTATTCAATTTCCGCATCAGATAATGCTGTCTGACATTTTGGGCACCAATTAGTTATTCTATTACCTTGATATATAAGTCCCTCATTATACAACTTAACAAAAACGTGCCTTACAGCTCTACTTAGATTTTCATCCATAGTAAAGGCTTCTCTTGAGAAATCTGCTGAGCATCCCATCTTTTTAAGCTGTTGTCTTATTCTCTCTCTATATTCATCCGTCCATTCCCATACTTTCTCCAAGAAAGCTTCTCTGCCCATCTCCTTCTTCTTTAGTCCTTGCTTTAAAAGTTCATTCTCAACTTTTACTTCTGTAGCTATACTGGCATGGTCTTCTCCAGGCAGCCATAGTGTGCTATATCCTTGCATCCTTTTTACCCTTATAAGAATATCCTGAAGAGTATTATCCAGTGCATGACCTAAATGAAGCTTTCCTGTTATATTCGGAGGCGGCATTATTATTGTAAAAGGTTTCTTGTTCTTGTCTGCTTTCGGTGTAAAATAGCCTTTTTCCTCCCAGTTTTTATATATTCTTTCTTCAAATTCTCTTGGATTATAGGTTGTTGATAAAGTCATTTTTTCTTCCATGATTATCCTCCCGTTTCTAGTAGTTAAAAAACATTTGTATATATAATGAAATACTCAAGCTTAACGCTCGGATTTAATTAAAAATAAAAAGAGCCCTCGTCATAAAAGGACGAAGACCCGCGGTGCCACCTTTTTTCCCACTATACAATGGGCTCTCATATATTAACGGCTGGAAAACCGTCTCTACTTACACTGCAAATAAAGATATAAAAATCTTTAAGCAATCTCAGTAAAGAAGCTCAAAAGCTACCTTCAAAATACTCTGTATAGAAAGTTTTACAGCCTCGGAACTTTCCTCTCTTAATACAGTTGTTATTTTTACTCCTCTTTATCACAGCTTTATTTTTATTTATCTATTATTATAGCTTTTATTTCTATTATGTCAAGTATACATATCTAAATTCAAAATTTTGCATAGTGATTTATGAAGTGTTGAGGATTCATTATTAACATTGCGTTGAAGAATTGAATTTGGATATCTGTCATTAATGAAACATAACATTCTGGCATTGGAAATGATTTAAAAATTGGCAGCAGTAAAGTATAAATTTTCATATAAGGACAATAATCTAAATGTAATATGCTTGAAAAAACGGAATATATTATTAACGAATACCAACTGACATTAGGAGGATCCTTATGAATTACTTTGAGAAGGCAAATGAATACTATAATACAAAAGAATATAAGAAAGCTATTGAACATTACCAAATGGCAATTAATCTTAAGGAAAACGAATCAGCGTCATTTTACAATGCCGGTGTATGTTTTATAAAGCTTAAGGATTATGATAAAGCCATAACACTGTTGCGAAAAGCCATTGAATTACGTAGAGAAAGTAAATACTTTTTCAATCTTGCCTATTGCTACGCAATGCTGAAGGATACAAGAAAGGCTCTAATATACTTTAATACTGCATGGAGTTTAGATAATAATGATAAAGATTGTGAAAAAGCTATTAAGCTTATAGTTCAAGGCTATAAAAAAAATCCCCGCTAGAGGGATTTTTACCATTCATCTGCCATAGAAGCTTTTCTGTGGTCCATATTAAATCTTTGCGAATTAAAGTAATTACCCCCATTATAAAAGGTAGTATCAACGTTTATCCACTTTCCGTTAACTAAGGCTTGATTCCAGGCATGACTTACCCAGCTTACACCATTAAAACCTTCGCCTGTAATCAGTCTTACCTTTATACCTACGGCTCTGCACATAGCTACATACAAG
>JAEZDX010000219.1 GCA_023417975.1 Bacillota bacterium | reverse complement strand
CTGTTATTGTATAAACTCAGTCTGTATTTATGCAAATTTTTTAAGTTTGGATAGACCTTATACTCTCTGCTCAAATCCAGTTTATACATTCTCATACACAGCTTAAATCTGCCCATATATCTTATATGTATATTGGCAAATATAAAAGCCCCTCTTTTTGTAGGCATAACATAATACTGAAGTATCTTTCTTTCATGAGGCAATACTAAAGCTTTTATAACTTTATTTTCAGTATTAAAATGGAACTCCGGAATTTCATCCCTTAACTCAATGTATATGCTGCGGCTGCTTTTATTATAAATTTCAAAGCTCAAAGCTTCATTTTCATATATGGAGAGCTTATTATCTCCCAATCTCACAATAGACAACGTCTCTTCATCTGAAGAAGAGGTATAGTAATCTATGGCAAATAAAGCAAAGCATATAAAATTATATATAATGAAAAGTGTAAGTGGATTATGAAATATAAGTCCAAGTGCTACAATAGGTATTCCTAAACCCAATAAATATATATAACGTCTTGTTATAACCACGCTACCACCCTGCTCTCTATCTAGGCACCTTAACCTTGGATAATATATCCGCAAGCACCTGTTCGGCTTTTACCCCTTCTAACTCCAGCTCCGGCTTTAAAATTATTCTATGTCTTAACGTCGGTATAGTCATTCTCTTTATGTCCTCAGGAATTACAAAATCACGACCAAAGTAAGCTGCACAGCCTTTGGCACATTGGAACAAAGCAATTGATCCTCTTGGTGAGCTTCCTATATCTATTAATGGATTGTTTCTCGTTTCAGCTATTATGCTGACAATATACTCCATTAATGCCTCTTCAACTTTGACCTTTTGAACCTCATCTCTGCATTTGATTATATCTTCCCCGCTGCAAACACTTTCTATATTGCAGCTATCCAGGTCCATACTTGAAAACCCTTCATGGTGGCGTTTTAACACTTCTTTTTCTGCTGCTGGAGAAGGGTAATCTATTATAATTTTCATAAGGAATCTGTCTATAAGCGCCTCAGGCAGTGGATATGTCCCCTCATATTCAAGAGGATTTTGTGTGGCGAAAACCATATACGGAACTGACAGTCGATGCACTTCACCATCTATGGACACGCTATTTTCTGCCATAGCTTCAAGCAGACCTGCCTGAGTCTTTGGCGGTGTACGATTAATTTCATCTGCTAGAAGAAAGTTAGTAAAGATAGGGCCTTTCTTCAATTCAAATTCCCGGGACTGCATATTAAAGACCTTTGTACCTGTTACATCTGCCGGCATTAAATCCGGAGTAAATTGTATTCTCTTAAAGTCCAAAGAGAGAGTTTTCGCAAGCGCCCTCACCATAAGTGTCTTGGCAAGTCCCGGCACTCCCTCCAGTAATACATGTCCACCTGATATAAGACTTATGATAGCTTGTTCTATGAGTAAATCCTGTTCTACAATGACCTTCCTCAATTCATGATTTATTTTCTCAACAAAGTCTTTTACATAGGTTTTTTCAAGGTTTTCCAATATGAATCTCTCCTTCTATTCAAAATATCCATTAAATTCTCTATTGCAGTAAGTGCTTTAATATATTCTTTAACCCTTATCTTACCGCCGGTGCGGTGCATAAAATCAAACACATATATGGCTTTATCTAAGCTGTTTAATTGCTGCTTTTCCCAAAGTTCCAGCCATTCGTCGTGACCTGAAGGCATCTTTCTCAAAAAGCTGTTATAGTAGTTTTGTAATATAAGATCCCAACACTTAGCATGTCTATATAGCGCTGAGGCAGAATACAAGTACTCACTTCCATCCCTCTCCTCTTCTTCATATAAAGCTATTGGTTTGCCAAATCTTCTTCCTTTATAAATAAAAAATGCCGTTATAACAATTAAAAGTTGATATACTATGAACTTATTTTCTGTGCTTAAATATTCCCAAAGTCCTTTTTGCATAGCAGCTGTTTCAAGGTATGCTTCATTGAAATATATATTTTCATATGTATTGTCATCCATTATTCTGAGAAGCTCATACGCATAGTTTTTATCCTTTATAATCGCCTTATTTGCTACATTTCTGACGTCTCCCGAAATAACCTTACCATCTTCATAGTTACTTATAATTATACCTTTGTCTGTTCCAGATATCTTGCCATATTCAATATTATTTACACTGCCTTCTGTAAGATAAATCAATGTGCCGCCTCTGGCAACCCAATCTTTTACTTTTTTACTATTGACATCAAAACCCTCACCTGATAAAACGAGCTGAATATTGTATGGATCCTTCTCTTCTATAGGCTCCGTAATTCTTTGTACCGGATACCTTAATTCCTTTAAGGTCTCGTAGAAAATACTGCAGCCTAATTTCGCTTTGTTTTCTGCTGAATAGGAAGCTTTATTGCCTCCTTTCATATTGGATATATAAAAAGCAATCAAAAGGAATAATAGGATGAGAATAGAAAATACTGCAACATCTTTATTTACTCTTGTTTTCATTACTCATCACCTCATTCCAAAGCAAGTTAAAATTTTGGGTCCAGTTTTCATAATAACTTTTGCTGCTTTCCCTATGTCCATACCATAAAAAATTGAAGTTATCTATGCAATACCTAAAATTTGAAAGAAACTCGAATTTCTTCAACTTCAGAAAATGAAAGATTTCTTCATTGGTGTTGGTTTCATCTAAATAAATGTAACTCTTTTGATGCATCAATAACAACAATGCAATAAAATCATATCTAACTGCTTGTCTAATATCTCCCTTCAATACTGCATTCATTGCTTTATCTCTTAGGGTACCGGGAGTAGTGGCTTCATCTATCTTTTCACCCAATATCTCCGTTACTTTTCTTCTTCTTTCAAAGGTCTTACTTATTCTTACGCCTATGAATACAAGCAGTGCCAATATAGCCA
>JAEZDX010000201.1 GCA_023417975.1 Bacillota bacterium | reverse complement strand
ATCGTAGATAATTTAGTAAGATTATCTGTAGGAATAGAAAATGCTGAAGATATTATTGAAGATATAAAAAATGCATTTAGGAAAGGTGTTAATGATGAAATATCTAAATGACATCAGAGAACTAATAGGAAACACGCCGATAATTAAAATAAATAATATCCATGCAAAAGAAGGCGTTAATATATTTGCCAAGCTTGAGAGTCAAAATCCAGGAGGAAGTGTAAAGGACAGAATTGGGGTATATATGCTTGAAAAAGCCGAGAAAGAAGGGACACTCAAACCAGGCTATACAATTATTGAGGCTACAGCAGGAAATACGGGAATAGGGGTAGCGCTTGCTGCAATAAATAAAGGGTATAATGTAATATTTGTTGTGCCATTGAAATTTTCAACAGAAAAGCAAGCATTAATGAGAGCCCTAGGAGCAACTATTATGAATACTCCTAGAGAACTGGGAATGCTTGGAGCTGTAGATAAGGCCAATGAATTACTTGCAACTATAAAAAATTCTATTGCTCTCAAACAATTTGAAAATGAATCTAATCCATTAGCGCATTATGAAACCACCGGGCCGGAAATATATGATGCGTTGGATGGGGAAATTGATTACTTCGTTGCTGGGGCCGGCAGCGGAGGAACTTATACTGGAGTAGTTAAGTATTTGAAGGAGCGGAATTCCGATATCAAAGGAATATTGGCAGACCCTGAAGGTTCAACTATGGGCGGCGGTGCAGAAGGCTGTTACAATGTTGAAGGGATAGGAAATAATTTTATACCTGATACTATGGAGATGAGCCTAGTGGATGAAATAATAAAGGTAAACGATGAAGAGTCCTTCTCAATGGTAAAAAAGCTGGCTCTTAAGGAGGGACTTATTGTGGGAAGTTCTTCAGGAGCAGCAATGGCTGCGGCCTTGAAGCTTGCTCAAACTATAGATAGAGGAAATATTGTTACGGTTTTTCCGGATAGAGGGGACAGATATTTCAGTAAAAATATATATTAGTGATATATAGCCACAATTGCGGGTCAATGCAAAAAACTTCCGCGGATTTAATCCGGGGAAGCTTTTTTGCTAAGACCACTTTTCAGCCCATTTTTGTATTTCGTCCATAGCTCTCTCCAAGTCACGGCCTTTATCGGTAAGCTCATATTCTATACGAACAGGCATTTCAGGATATACTGTACGTGTCACTATGCCTTGATCCTCCAATTCTTTGAATCTTTCGGTAAGCATTCGGGCACTGAGGTTAGGTATTATTGCTTGTATATCTGAAAAACGTTTCGGACCATTTAGTAATGACCGTATAATTAATCCGGTCCAACGTTTGCCTAATAGTTCAAAAGCGGCTTCAAACCTAGGACATAGATGAAATTTATCCATAACTGACCCTCCTGTAGTTTTTTGGGGTAGTCAATGATAATTAATCATTGACCCTCCTGTAGTTCTCTGGGGCGCGTAATGATAATCAATCATTACGTCTCCTGTCGTTCTCTTATAATAACATTTTACCATACTAACTTTGAAAAAGTAAGTAGCTTACCGATAGGGAATGAAAAAATGTTAAAATGAGTAAATCAATAGTAACGATGCTAAAAATGTATAAATGAGCTGGCTAATAGAATTAATGAAAGAACTACAATAAAAGTTACGGTTACCCATGAAATTATATTCTGAAGCTTAGTGTTTACGTATTTGCCCATAATTCTTTTGTCATTAATTAAAATAATCATGAAGGCTAGAATTATAGGAGAAAGTATACCTGCAATTTGCTGAGTAGCCAGTATGACCTTCATGAGAGAAACTCCAGGCACTAGAATAAACAAAGCACCAAGCACGATAAAAGTGCTATATATCGTGAAGAAAGCAGGAGCCTCTTTGTAAGAATTATCTATGCCGCTTTCCCAGCCAAAGGCTTCGCAGATAGCATAGGAGGTTGATAATGGTATTATTGCTGCAGCAAGTACTGAGGCGCCAAAAAGTCCTATTCCGAACAGTAGAAAAGCATATTGTCCTGCCAATGGTTTTAAGGCCATTGCAGCCTGTTCGGCACTTGTTATACCAATACCTGTCTTATATAGAGTAGCTGCAGTACAAACTATTATAAAGAAAGATACTGCATTTCCCCAAAATGCACCGAAGTACACATCTAACTTTTCATATTTATAGTCTTTTATACTCATTTTTTTATCAACTATGGAGGATTGAAGATAAAATTGCATATAGGGTGTTATTGTTGTACCTATCATACCTATCAAAGCAAGTATAAAACTTGAGTTCATCTCCAAAACCGGAGAAGCCATGCTTTTAAAAACAGTACTCCATTGAGGCTTTGACATAAAAGCAGATATAATATATGTGAAAAATACAAAGGTAAATAGAAGAAATACTTTTTCTACCTTAGAATAAGAACCTTTTGTTACAAGAATCCAAATTAAAAGTGCAATAAGAGGCACAGAAATATATCTACTCACACCAAACAATTCCATACTGGCAGCAACGCCTGCAAAGTCACCTAGCACAACTCCAAAATTGGCGATAAACAAAACAAGCATAGCAAAAAATGTGAGCTTTACTCCGAACTTTTCCCTTATAAGATCAGCTAAGCCTTTACCTGTAACTACCGCCATTCTCGAATTCATCTCTTGAATCACGGCAAGGCTGAAGGTTATAAGAAGAAGTCCCCAAAGCATTTTATATCCATAGGAAGCGCCTATGGAAGCGTAGGTTGTTATTCCCCCGGCGTCATTACCTGCATTGACTGTTATGAGGCCGGGACCGATTATACTGAAAATCATTAAAATATTTCTCTTTTTTTTAGAAATAGCAGTATTCATATGCGTAACCTCCTTACTGTACTATTTCCCGAATTAAATCATTCAGGGATACCATGCCGATAAGCTCATTCCTGCTGTCAGTTACCGGCGCATAAGGAAGGTTGTATTTTTGCATCAATTCAAAGCCTCTTGTTATCTTATCTTCATCTAAAAGTGCTACTAAATTGGGATACATCAGGTCATAAAGCTTCTTATTCTCTCCGGCTATAATAAGATCAAGTAAATTTACGTAACCGAGTAATCTGTTCTTGCTGTTTACTATATAAATATATCGTGCATCTTCATCATCAGGAGCTTCTTTTCTCATATAGCTAAAAACTTCATTCACCGATTTGTCCGGTAAGAAGGTAATGTATTCAACAGACATAATACTTCCGATTGTGTTTTCGCCATAATCCATGAGTTCTCTGATTTCTTCAGAGGTTTCGTGCTCCATTTGAACTAGTAGCTTTTCTGCTCTTGTCTCATCTATATTTCCGAGAACATCTGCGGCTTCATCAGGAGGCATGCTTTCAAGGATGTTCGACGCCTTTTCATCTGAAAGTTCATCCAAAAGATTCATTTGAACCTCATCCTCTATTTCTTCAAAAACCTCTGCTGCAATGTTTTCCTCAAGGCTTTCAAAAATGCTCCTTCTGCTGTTTTTGTCCAATTCTTCTATGATATCTGCTATATCAGCAGCATGCAATGTCTGTAGCTTTTTCAGGGAGGTGGACAATTTCAGATTTTCTGTGCCCGTATTCAATGGCTGGGCGTTATTCCAGTAAATCAGTTTATTTCTGAACTCTTTTTTAAGCACAGTGGTTATACGAATGCCTGCATATTCAAGTCCAAGTCTTCTAAGCAAACCCCGAAAACCTATATCAACAGCTACCAGCATCCACTTTTCATGTATTAACCCAAGTCTTACGTCATTTACACGCTCAACTTTTTTTCCGTTTATATCAACTATCTGTTTATCTAAAAAATTTTTCGCCAGAAATATATCATCTTCATTTATCTGAACAAACATTACATTATTGGAATTAAGAGTAACTTCAAGTTTTTCTTGTTTATCTTTATTTATTGCCAAGGAATTTGGAAGAATATAAGATATGTGTCTTCCGTTTTTTATCTCCACGGCTTTTACCGTAGGTTTTTCAGAAGTAAAATCCAGAACAAGATCATTTAGTTTGCCAATAACAGCTCCGGATGGATTATTAATTTTATTATGAATGATTTTGCTGAAAAAAAAGTTATTTATCCTTGTCATTGTTCTCACCCTTTCCATAAAAAAGTAGTCAACAGGAACATGACCACCTATAGCTTCTGCAGTTATGGTAATTAATACACTTGGGATTTTAATATAAAAGGAGACAGTAAGGGTATTTGAACTGACAATATTGAAGAGATGTCTATACGAAAATATTTGACAAAGCTAATTTAGGACACACTGATAGTTGAGCAAAAAGAAGAGTGTATCGGTAAATATTTAACTTTCATATTAGGCATCCGCTTTTCAATATTGCCCGTACTACTGCCAGCTTCCATTCTGCTCACCTCCTGAATTATTGATAAATAAAAAAACCCCGTCAAAACTCAAACAAGACGAAGGTATGTTAATAACACTTTCCCGTTCAAGTTTTGGCTCTGCAAGGCAATGAAGCTGCATTAGGTTAAGCCTTCTTTGTTCGGCAAAACCTGCTAACCTGTTAAGAATGTTTCCACTCTTTCACGGCAGCAACCCGTATCCTTGTAGTAACCTCACCTACCGAGGCATATTTTATTATACTATCATAATATGCTTCACTATATTAAATGTCAATAATATATTTTATTAAGTTTACTTTGCAGTGTATAAGATTTTTCTTGAAAATTTCACTATTAGGCGTATAATTTTTAACTAGAGAACATTAGAAAAGAGGAATGACGAAGTGGATAATTTAGAAGCAAATAAGTTAAAGTTATATGGGTTTAACAATTTAACAAAGTCATTGAGCTTTAATATATATGATATTTGCTATGCCAAAAGCGATGAGGACCGCAAGAAATATATAGAGTACATTGATGAACAGTACAATTCCGAAAGGTTGACTCATATACTCACAACAGTTACAGAAATGATAGGTGCATGTGTACTCAATATTGCAAAGCAAGATTATGATCCACAGGGTGCCAGTGTTACACTCTTAATCTCGGAAGAAGAAGTTCCTTTATATGTCCTTGATCCATCCTGCAATAGAGGTATATTGACGCCAACTCGGGAGAACATAGTGGGGCACCTGGATAAAAGTCATGTTACGGTGCATACTTATCCCGAAAGTCATCCGCAAAATGAACTAAGTACTTTTAGGGTTGATATAGATGTTTCTACCTGCGGTACTATATCTCCGCTAAAAGCCTTAAATTACCTCATTGATAGCTTTGATTCCGACATAATAACTATTGACTATAGAGTTAGAGGCTTTACAAGGGATGTAGATGGACATAAGCATTTCATTGATCATGAAATCAATTCTATTCAGAATTTTATTTGTAAGGAAACTATAAACAGATATAATCTAATAGATATGAATATATTCCAATCAAATATATTTCATACCAAAATGAAGGTCAAAGAAATAGATCTTCCAAACTATTTGTTTGAAATTAAAGAAGAAGACCTCAGTGAAACAGAGAGAGAAACAATCATTCAGAAGCTTGATAGCGAGATGAATGAAATTTTTTACGGAATTAATGTTCCTAATATAGGGTAATTTTTGAAGCAGCTGAACAGGCTGCTTTTATTTTTGCAATTCATCAATATTACTATGGTTAAAATTGACATACTAAATTTCAAAGTTTAAACTATAATTATATATAGATATTTATTTCAAATGTATATAAGACTGCTTTGAAGAAGGTGGTAAAGGATGGTATTTTATAAAAGAAAACAGGAACATGGGAAACAAGATAAGGTGACTAAGGAAAGTAGTGAAGGACAAATGAAGGCTTCAATTAAAAGGAGTATATTTGATTATTCAGTATCTATTATAATTTGCATAGTACTGGCAGTGATTATCAGAAATTATGTGATAACTCGTGCAGATGTTGATGGAAGATCTATGAATCCTACCTTGAAGGATAAAGATATTGTATTTGTGGAAAAGATAAGTACCTTAAGCGAAAAGTATAAAAGAGGCAGTATAATTATCTTTGATGCGCCGCGTACTGATCATGACATTTATATAAAAAGGGTTGTAGGTGTAGCAGGAGATAAAATTGAGATAAAAAACGGGAAAGTATATCTAAACGGAAAAGAACTGGAGGAAAAGTACCTGGCTGAAGGTACGGTTACTAAGCGAGGCACTTTCATGGCTGACAAAGAAAGCTTTATAGTGCCTAAGGGCTATATATTTGTAATGGGAGATAACAGAGATTTCAGTGAGGACAGCAGAGCTTTTGGACCTGTTAAGCTGGATGCGGTGAAAGGTAGAGCAATAGTCAGAGTTTTTCCTATGAAAACTATTAAAATATTATAAAAATATTGATAATTGTGGAGGTGTCCTATGAGTAAAGTTCTAATTGTATACTATTCAAGAGGAGGCAAGACTGGGAGTGCCGTACAAGAACTTGCGAAAAGCATTGATTGTGATGTTGAGGCATTGGTGGATAAGAGGAATAGAAAAGGCATAATTGGATATATACTTGCGGGAAGAGATGCCATGAGTAAAAAACTGACAGCATTGCAGCCTGTGAAATATAATTCTTCGGAATATGATAAAGTTGTGCTGTGTACACCAACATGGGCATCAGATATGGTACCTGCAATTAGAACATATATAGAGGAACATAAGCAGGAATTTAAGCAAGTAGCTTTTTTGGTTACACAAGCCGGACAAAATAATGGAAAGGTTTATAAAAATCTGGAGGAAGCTGTGGGGAAAACTCCAATTTGCAAGACAAATATAAGTGGTGCTGAATTTAAAGAAGGTTCGTGGAAGGAAATAATAAGCGGTTTCGCTAAAGAGATAAATAAATAACCTGAAATATATAAAAGACGGCAGAATAAACTGCCGTCTTTTTATACAAAGGACTCATGAAATATGACAGTTACAAATAGCTTTAAAATAATCGGGCAGCGCCACTTTTAATTGCAGCTTGACTTACTGCCTCTGCAACCGTCATTTGAACTTCCTTATCAAAAGCTTTAGGAATTATATACTCTTCGGAAAGCTCTGATTCTTTTATAGAATTTGCTATGGCATAGGCCGCAGCAACCTTCATCTCTTCATTGATATCCTTAGCTCTTACATCTAGCGCACCTCTAAAGATTCCCGGAAATGCAAGAACGTTATTTATCTGGTTTGGAAAATCGGAACGTCCGGTTCCAATGATTCTGGCACCAGCTTTTTTAGCTTCATCAGGGAAAATTTCAGGAGTCGGATTAGCCATAGCAAATATTATTGCATCCTTATTCATGCTTGCAACCATGGCTTCCGTTACTGTATTTGGTGCGGATACACCTATGAACACATCGGCATCCTTTATAACCTCTGAAAGTGAACCGGTAAGCTTATCAGGATTGGTGATTTCTGCAATAGCATCCTTAGAAGCATCTCTATGTTCCATTCCTTTGTATAAGGCACCTTTTCTATCACACATTATAATATTCTTAACGCCTGAAGAAAGAAGGAGCTTTGTAATGGCAACTCCGGCTGCACCTGCACCGTTCATTACTACCTTAATATCTTCTAGCTTTTTATCCACAAGCTTTAACGAATTTATAAGAGCGGCTAAGGTAACAACTGCCGTACCGTGTTGGTCATCATGAAATACAGGAATATCCACTCGTTCTTTCAGTTTCGTTTCAATCTCGAAGCAGCGAGGAGCTGCTATATCCTCAAGGTTTATTCCACCGAAGGATAATGATATATTTGCGATGGTGTTAACTATCTCGTCTGTATCCTTTGAATTTACTATTATAGGGAAGGCATCCACATCACCGAAGGTCTTGAAAAGCACGGCCTTTCCTTCCATAACCGGCAGAGAGGCTAAGGGTCCTATGTCACCTAAACCTAAAACTGCAGTGCCGTCGGAAACGACAGCTATAGTATTCCATCTTCTTGTATAGGTATATGCAAGATCAGGATTTTTTTCGATTTCAAGACAAGGCTGAGCCACCCCTGGAGTATAAGCAAGGCTTAAGTCTCCTGAATTTTTTACCTCAACTCTGGATATTATTTCTTTTTTACCTTTTTTTTCATCATGGAACTTTAAGG
>JAEZDX010000556.1 GCA_023417975.1 Bacillota bacterium | reverse complement strand
ATCCAACTGCATGTGGTGATATATAGCATTCGGTCTTTTTTCTTCATATCATGATGCAGTACCAATTCTTTCAATTGGTTTATAAGAAGTCCTGCAGCTGACTGTACCATACATTTCGGCTTTCCTGTAGTTCCCGAAGAGAACATTACAACAAGCGGATGCTCTGAAGGAAGCTGCTCAAATTTAAATCCATGTGGAACACTTTTTAAAGTATAGTCCTTCCACAATACGCCATTAGGAATGTCACTAATTCTTGAACTGTCACCTGCATAATGAGAGATAACAACTCTCTTTGCAGTTTTAATCCCACTTGAAATTTGCTTTACTTTATCCAGTACATTAAATTTCTTTCCCTTATATAAATATCCGTCAACAGTAAATAAAATAGAAGGGTTAACTTGCCCAAGCCTATCTATGGCTGCTTGCGGTCCTATATCTGTAGCGCAGGAACACCATATTGCTCCTATAGCAGCACTAGCTAACATGGCTATAACAGTCTGTGTTATATTAGGCATATATGCCGCAATAGTGTCCCCAGGCTTTATACCATCCTCTCTTAAGGCTGAAGCAAGCTTTGTTACTTCTTCATAAAGCTGCTTATGACTGATCTCTTCTCTAACCTCATTTTCTCCATTAAATATTATTGCCGTATCCGAACTTGATGAAAAGCGAAGAATATTTTCAGCATAATTCAGTTTTGCTCCAGGGAACCATCTAGCACCCGGAAACTTTTTCAAATCATCTATAACTGATGAATATGGTTCTGAGTATTTTATATCTAAAAATATCCATAATGAATCCCAAAAATCTGCAGGACAATCGACCGACCAGTTATAAAGCGAAGTATAATCTGATAGCCTACTCTCATATCTTTTATTTACATAATTGATAAAGGAGTTCATATTTGTTGCCTCAATATACTCTTGTGTAGGCTTCCATAGCAATTTTCTCATTTAATATTTCACCTCCATTAAATTACCCCAGGGGTACGCGCTTTTTGTCGATGCGCGCACCCCTGGGACGAGTATAGTTGACATAAATTTCATACTATACTATAATAAAGAAAACATTAGTTGTATATACAACTATATATTATTTTAAAATACAAAAGGAGGACTTATGACTCAAAAGAGACATGGTGGTTTTTTGATTTCAAAAATACACCAACTATCTAATCGAATTTTTACTAAAAAGCTAAAAAAGCATGATCTTTATGAAATAAATTCTGCACAAGGCAGAATAATATTTGTGTTGTGGGAGAATGATGGAATTACAATCCAAGAGCTTGCAAAGAAAACATCACTGGAAAAGTCCACTCTTACCCGTATGCTTGAAAGGCTTGAAGCTTCAGGTTACATACAAAGAACTCCTTCCACGGAAGACGGTCGTAAAATAATAGTGAAGCTGATGCCCAGAAACGAAGCCCTTAAAAATAATTATGCACAAGTATCAAATGATATGCTGAATTTATTTTACAAAGGTTTTTCCGAGGATGAAATTGATACCTTTGAGCTTTATCTAAATCGAATATATGAAAATCTTTCGGAATACGAAATTAATATTAAGAAAGGAGACTAAATATGACGAATAGCAACTGTAAATATTTTAAAGGCTTTTCTTCTTCTGCAGCAAATTTCTTAAAAGACTTAAAGGAAAATAATAACAAACCATGGTTTGAGAAAAATAAGGATAATTATAAACAATTATTACTGGCTCCTATGCAGCATTTAGTTATGGATATGAATGACTACTTTACAGAGCTTGATCCATTAATTGATACTACTCCTGCAGTAGGCAAAACAATATCAAGAATATATAGGGATACGAGATTTTCAAAAGATAAATCCCCATATAGGGATACTATGTGGGCTACCTTTAAAAGGTCATCAAAAGATTGGGCAAGCAGTCCGGCATTCTTTTTTGAAATATCACCATATACTTATCGTTATGGAATGGGCTTCTTTTCTGCTGACACACATACTATGGAACTGTTTAGAGAAAGAATCGATACATATCCGGAGAAGTTTAAGAAGACAATAGCCTTTTATTCCAAACAGAATGTATTTACCCTGGAAGGGGATAAATATAAAAGAATTTTGGACAAGACTAAGCCCGCAGATATATTGGATTGGTACCAAAGAAAAAATTTGTATTTAGTCTGCAATAAATCTATAGATGATGTCTTATTTAGCAGCGAATTAGTCCATGAGTTGAAATCAAACTTTACATTACTGGCAGGATTGTATCGGTACCTCTGCGAAATAAAAAAATAGTTTAGTATAAATTAATATTAAGTTGGGAGGCTATAAATTGAATAATGAAGAAATCATGAATAAATCGTTAGAATTGATAACTAGCTGCAATTTTGCTATGGTAGGCTCAAATGGCGAAGATGGTTTTCCTAATATTAAGGCCATGATAAAAATAGAAAATGAAGGTCTTAAAAAAGTTTGGTTCAGTACAAATACCTCGTCTAAAAGAGTTGCACAATTTAGAGAAAATCCAAAGGCAAGTCTTTACTTTACTGATTTGGACCAATGGAGTGGATTAATGCTTGTAGGACATATGGAAGTTCTTGATGACCTTCAATTGAAGCAAAAATTTTGGTCAGAAGGTTGTGAAAAATATTATCCGCTTGGAGTAACGGACCCTGACTATTCCATTTTATGCTTCACGGCTAAATGGGGAAATTATTATAAGTCTTTATCTAACGTTACCTTTGAAGTTTAGTTTGCCAATATATGTATCAATAATAGCAGCTGCAAGCTATTTACATTATAGTTTGCAGCTGTTGAGCCAGTATAGCTGTTTAATTTGCTTCTGCCGATATGCTTTCATAAAATTCAAAAAGTTTCTTTATAATTTTTACTTCTCTTTCATCAATATACTTCCATGTGAGATTTGGCCAAAGAGGGCATTTTTCTGATGATTGACCATTGTATTCTAATGTCATAGCAACAGGCTTTCTTTTTCCTGATTTATCTGTCTGAGTGCAGTAGCCGCAGCCGTCGCATTTTTTAGCCCTTGAAAATGTCAGTTCTTTTAACTCACTATCCATTTTATTATAGTATGTAAGCATTTGCCGAAAGCTCGGTATATGGAAAGCATAGGTCATCTGGTCACGTCTTTTGCAATCAAAGAAAAAGTCTGCTTTTCCTTTTTTCTTTTCAGCATATTCTTTTTCCCAATATATTCCGTAGTCATCAAAGGAATAGCTATATCCTTTATCTTTAAAATAACCTTCTAAATCTGCAATATAAGCCCTACTGCTTGTTACATTTCCGAATAGCTGCTCTGCTCTATACTTCGAAATGTCATACATACAAAAAATAAATTTTCCAATGTCATGTCTAACTGAAACTAACTCAGCCTTACATAGAAGCTTCCAAGCGGGAAATAGCTCAGGATATTTGCTGCAATAAAATACAGTTACATCAGCATCACTTTCGTTCATCAACCCAAAGTTTTGAAGCTGTATAAGTCTTTTCTTTACAAATTTCATTTTATCTTTACTTACATAAAGTTTATTATCCCTTACTTCACCACATTTACCAAGCTTGTACAAATATGCATAGAAGTCTAATAAAGCTGTTTCTGTTTTTCTCATGGTGCCAATAAGCTCAGCTTTACTGTTTAATAACTCCCAATTTTCATAAAAATCATCTTTTACCTCTGGAAGATTTATTATAGCCGGGTTCTCGTAAATAATAGAAATAACATCATGAAGAAATCCATGCATATGTCTCTGCGATACTTCACTTACGCCTACTTCTTCTATTGGAATGAAATCAGGAAGTATACTCTTATAACCATATGCTACCCTCTTCGCAAGACTGTCGAAGCTCTTTCCATTTTTATTTTCATCTGCTACATTAAAAGCTGTTTGTTGTACACTAATATTATTTTCCTTTTGAATCTTTTTACAAGGGCAATAATAATCCAATATCAACAGCTTCTCTCCAATAAAACGCGGTACTCCGAATCTCTTAAAGGAATAATACTCCATTTCATACGCACCTGCTGAGTAGTCATATTCATATCCGTTAGCCTTCATTGCCTGTTCAAACTTATCATGTGCCCCTGAAAACAAATCAGCATTTTCTTCACGTCCCTGAATCCATGCAATACCCATATCACATTCAGGCAAATCCCTATAGACGAAGCCTTCAGGAACTTCAGCTCCCTCCTTAACCAATACCCCAGCTATGTATACAAAGGTATTGCTTTTCCAATTATAATCACCCATCCACCCAATTGTATCCGGATCCTCGGTTGAAAGACAAGGAAGTTTTTTTAAAAATTCCATAGATCCATCCTTCCACATGTTTTGCCAAAGAGCTGAAGCCGCATTATCCGGAACTGGATTCATTGTCATAGAAACTTGTTTTCCTATTAGCCGCGACGCAGGAAATCTCCTCACATTAAAGTCAATAAGCTTTGACATACCCATCCTCCATTTCTCTAATAAACAAATCTAACCACAAGCAATATATTATAATTATAGCATAAATTGCCATCAAAAACACCCAGGGGTGTGCGCTTCGACATAAAGCGCGCACCCCTGGGGTATTTAGTTTTCAGAATAGAATTTGAAGGCTTCCCCCAAAAACTTAGCTGAACCGGTACCATAATTTTTTTCAGCAACCTTTATCCAACTAGAATTTGTCAAGTAGCAGTCAGCCATATAACTCCAATGCTTTTCTCCCTGATCTACTCCTAAAGCTTCATTCTGTTTTTTAGTTTCAAGCACAATCTCCTTTACAATATCTTGTATTTCCTTTGAAGAAGGAGCTTTGCTTAAATCGGAGGTAAGCTTCTCATATAGTATATTCAATTTAGGTTTATCCTCGCCTATATAGTACTTTAGCGCTTCTCCGATAAATTTTGATGCACCGACGCCATACTTTTCATCAATTGCTTTTATCCAATCAGGAAATATTAAATATAATCGTACAAAGGAGTACCAATAATCGTCTCCAAGCTCGCTTTTATAAATCTCATAGTCTTCTTTTACCGTATTTGTTATTTGTTCAGCTATTTGTTGGACTTCTCCTGCTGATGGAGCTTTATTTAAGTCCGCAGTCAGATTCTTAAATAGTTCTTTTAATTTGGGATGGTTATCTTCCAATAAATCTTTCTTGAAATTATCAATTTCCTCTGCAAAAGTTAATACATCACTATTAAGATTTTGTTTCATAGCTTTAACATATTTTTCAATGCTGCCATATTCCTTTATAGCCATTTCAGCAATTTCAGCTTCCTTAGCTTTACATTTTTCAATGAACTCATTATATTTTTCTATGCTGCCGTAATGCTTAATTACTTTATCCTCATGTTCTTTTTTATATTCTTCCAATGCGTTATAATATTCGCTCATATCAAATTCTTTAAAACTCATTTCATTATCTCCTTCTAACGACTTATTTATAAGCTCTATTAATTTATCCAATCTGTTACGCTTTAAGGTAAGCAGCTTTTTTTGATTTTCAAGAGCTTTTCTTTTTTCAAAGTTTGGATTAGCCATGATTTCTTTAACTTCCTTCAATGGTAATTCAAGTTCCTTAAAGAATAATATTTGCTGCAAGGTCTCAAGTGCTTCATCGTCATAGAATCTGTATCCTGAAGTCGTAACCTCACTTGGCTTTAATAAGCCTATTTCATCATAATAGTGTAGTGTGCGCACACTAACCCTTGTTAAATCTGAAACTTGTTTTACTGTTCTCATAGCTGCACCTCGAATATTAATTTTAGAGCAAACATTAAAAACTTTGCCGGCTGCAAGCTTTTGATATTCTGTTATGCTCTACTTATATATTGCACTATGACGTGGCGTCAGAGTCAATAACTTTTTTACATATTTACATATTTTTAATAAAGTGAAATTTATATATATTTCCAAACACGAGTAAGGATGGTGTAAAATCTACACCATCCTTATAGCTTATATTTTAAGCTGATTTATACATTGCGACCTTTAGGCCAAAAGACTAAGTGCTTTTTTGTACAACGAATCAAACTCACAACCGCAGCTTCCACATTCTTTATCCGCTTGTTCTATCGCTTTAATCAATTCACTTTTTGCTGCATTTCCTTCAAGATATGCTTTTGTTGAACCTGCAATCAAATCCCAACCTGATTGTGCAAACTTATCCAGAATAGCTTTTAATTCTTCCATAATTACTATACTCCTTTTTATTTTATTTGTTTTGCATAAACTTTTTTAATCCTGTAATGCTTCACATTTCTTGCCGGCAAAACTTATATCACATAGTACAGGAAAATGATCTGAAGGATATATTCCAAGCTGGTTGTCCCCTAAAATACCGTAACGATGAATGGTCACTTCTCCTCGATGAAAAATATGATCTATTGTTCTAAACACTCTATCATGCTCTTGTTGTAGTCTTGCGCAGTCGGTTTTATAATGCTCCATCATAAAACGATGATATGTAAATGGCATGCCGTAGCATACTGCTTCTTTTACTGAGGCTGAGGCCTTAAATCCTTGCGATAAAACCTCCCTATAGGCAGGTGTGTTCTCTGTAGAGT